>CAZPNB010000467.1:0-4475 GCA_964587305.1 uncultured Spirochaetales bacterium
CCAGATCGATCGGCTGCCGCCGCGCGCCGGCGCGGCGATCGCCGCCCGCCACGGCGGTGTGGCGGTTTCCGCGCTCATGCGCAGCGGACTCTCGGACCTGATCGAACGGGCCGAGCAGGTGCTGTGGAACGAGCGCCACGCTGATGGCGCGGTCGCGATCGGCCAGGCCGTCGCAGAGGGGGGAAGGCGATGACGCTGCGAGCCAGGATCACCGGGACCGGCATGCACGTGCCGGCGCGCGTGGTCCGCAACGAAGATCTCGCGCAGCTCATGGACACGAGCGACGAGTGGATCCGGCAGCGATCGGGCATCGCCACCCGACACTACGTCGAGCCGGGCCAGAAACCGTCGGAGCTGGCGCAGATCGCGGTGACGCGGGCGCTCGACGCGGCGGGCCTCGAGCCCGGCGACATCGACCTGATCGTACTCGCCACGCTGTCGGCCGAGGCGGAGTTCCCCGGCACGTCGTTCTTCCTGCACGAGAGGCTCGGGCTCTCGGAGACGCCCTGCTTCGACCTGCGCGCCCAGTGCAGCGGCTTCATCTACTCGCTCTCGGTCGCGAATGCGTTTGTGCGCAGCGGCCAGTACCGGCGCGTACTCGTGATCGGCTGCGAGATCCACTCGACCGGCCTCGACCACTCGACGGAGGGGCGCGACGTCGCCGTGCTGTTCGGCGACGGCGCCGGCGCGGTGGTGGTGGAGGCCAACGAGGACCCGGAGAACCCCGCCGAGATCCTCGAGGTGCGGCTACACGCCGAAGGGCGGCACGCAGAGAAGCTGTGGACCGAGGCGCCCGGGTCGGGCTTCCATCCGGTTCGCGTCACGCAGGAGATGCTCGACCAGAAGCGGCACTTCCCGCGCATGCAGGGGCGCCTGGTGTTCAAGCACGCGACCACGCGCATGCCCGAGGTGCTGCTCGAAGCGCTGTCGGCGGCGAGCCTGAAGCTCGAGGAAGTCGACCATTTCCTGTTCCACCAGGCCAACCTGCGCATCAACGAGTACGTCGCGCAGCAGCTCGGGATCCCGCCCGAGAAGTGCCCGGTGAACATCGATCGCTACGGCAACTGCTCGGCCGCCTCGATCCCGATGCTGCTCGATGAAGGAGTCCGATCGGGTCGCATCCAGCCCGGGCAGCTGATCGCGATGACGAGCTTCGGGTCGGGGTTCTCGTGGACGAGCGCGCTGGTGCGGTGGGGCTGACCGGGCGGCCACCCTCTCCGCCGAGAGATATTTCGCCGGGCTCTATTGACGCAATGACGCACCGTGTTAGATTGCGTTGCGCCCGTCGCGCGCGCCCAGCCGGGACCACCGGTGGCGGCGGCCGGACACTTTCCCTCCCAAACACCTGAGGCCCCCCCCACCCGGTGGGTACCCGACGAGGAGTCTTCCATGCCCGAGACCAACACCATCATCCAGGACGGCGTCGATCGTTTCCGCGAGGCCTACGGCTCGCTCGAAGACGAGGTCCAGCGCGTGCAGAAGGAGCTGCGCATCCGCCGCAAGAAGCTCGAGAAGCGCTTCGAGACGGGGCGCAAGGACATCGAGAAGCGCTTCAGTACGCAGCGCAAGCAGATCGAGAAGCGCACCGAGAAGCTGAGAACCGGGATCGAGAAAAACCCCGCCGTGAAGCGCCTGGACGCGCTGCGCAAGGACGCCACCAAGCAGATCGAGCAACGCGTCTCCGGCGTCCTGGGCGCGCTGCAGATCGCCTCGAAGAGCGACCTGCAGCGAATCGACCGGAAGATCTCCCAGATCAGCAAGAAGCTGAAGGAGATGGACCGGAGCAAGCGCTCGAACGGCTCGGCCTCGCAGCCGACCGCCTAGCCATCCTGCCACAGAATCCTCGGGGCCCGGAGGTGTTCTCGCCTCCGGGCCCCTCATTTTTGGGGTGCAGAAGCGGTAGCCTCGGCGGCGATGGCGAACTTCACGGGGCTCGATTTCCTGCACCTCGACGAGCTGCTCTCCGACGAGGAGCGCCTCGCGCGCGACACGGTTCGCGGTTGGGTGGGCCGCGAGTTCCTGCCGGTGATCCAGACCCACGTGCGCAAGGACGGCTCCTTCCCGATGGAGCTGGTGCCGGCCATCGCCGAGCTCGGTCTGTTCGGCGCGAACCTCTCGGGCTACGGCTGCGCAGGCATGAACAACGTGGCCTACGGCCTCGTGATGCAGGAGCTCGAGCGGGGCGACTCGGGGTTGCGATCGTTCGCGTCGGTGCAGGGATCGCTCGTGATGTACCCGATCCACGCCTACGGCTCCGATGGGCAGAAGGAGCGCTGGCTGCCAGAGCTGGCCGCCGGACGCGCCATCGGCTGCTTCGGCCTCACCGAGCCCGATGCCGGCAGCAACGTGGGCGCGATGCGCACGCGCGCTGAGCGCCGCGGCGCGGGCTGGGTGCTGAACGGAACCAAGCGTTGGATCACCAACGGGAGCCTCGCCGACGTGTCCGTCGTCTGGGCGCAGACCGACGATGGCGTGCGCGGGTTTCTGGTCGAGAAGGACCGCCGCGGCTTCGCGGCGCGCGACATCAAGGGGAAGTTTTCGCTGCGCGCCTCGGTCACCTCGGAGCTGTTCCTCAGCGACGTCGAGGTGCCCGACGACAACCGCCTGCCCAAGGTGGAGGGCCTGCGCGGCCCGCTCTCCTGTCTCACCCAGGCGCGCTACGGCATCGCGTGGGGCGCGATCGGCGCGGCGATGGCCTGCTACGACGAGGCGCTCTCATACAGCCTGGCGCGCGAGGTGCAGGGTGGCCCGCTCGCGGCGAAGCAGATCACCCAGGAGAAGCTCGTCTTCATGCTCACCGAGATCACGAAGGCCCAGCTCCTCGCGCTGCGCGTCGGCCGCATCAAGGATGCGGGCAACCTCGACCACACGATGGTCTCGCTGATCAAGCGCAACAACGTCGACATCGCACTCCAGATCGCGCGGCTTGCCCGCGACCTGCTCGGCGCCAACGGCATCGTCGACGACTACCAGTCGATGCGCCACATGATGAACCTCGAGACCGTGCGCACCTACGAGGGCACCCACGACGTGCACACGCTGATCCTCGGGGAGGCGATCACCGGGCACAGAGCGTTGTAGACGCTCAGCGGCTGTCGCCGGAGCGGTTGCTGCGCAGGCGCAGGGTCGCCTCGGCGACGCTGCCCTGGCATTCGGCGAGCAGCACCGCCGCCGCGTCGCGGTCGAGGCCACCCACCGCCATCACGATCCGCAGGCCGCGGTCGCGCAGCTTCTCCGACGCCGGCACCAGGTGCGTCATCAGATTCCCGGCCACGTAGCCCATCCGCACCATCACCGTCGTGGACAGCAGGTTCAGCACCATCTTCTGGGCGAGCCCGCCTTTCATGCGCGTGGAGCCGGCGATCACCTCCGGGCCCACCACCGGCACGATCGCGATCTCGGCGGCCTCGGCGAGCGGCGAGCCCGGGTTGCAAGTGATGCCCACCGTGCGCGCGCCCACCTCGTGGGCGGCGTCGAGGCTGCCGAGCGTGAACGGCGTGCGGCCGCTCGCGGAGATCGCGACCACGACGTCTCCCGCGCGCAGCCCGCGCTCGCGCAGCGCGAACGCCGCTCGCTCGGGGTGGTCCTCCGCACCCTCCACCGCGCGCAGCAGCGCCGCGGCACCCCCCGCCACGACCGCCTGCACGCGGTGGGGCGGCAGGCCGAAAGTGGGCGGAATCTCCGCGGCGTCGAGCGCGCCGATGCGCCCGCTCGTGCCCGCGCCCACGTTGAACCAGCGGCCGCCGCCGTTGAGCGCGATCACCAGCACCTCGGCCGCCTCTACCACGCGCGGCAGCACCGCGCCGACCGCCTGCCAGGCGCGGCCGTCTTCGCCGTGGATCGCCTGGACGATGCGCTCTGCGCTCCACTGGTCGATGTCGCGCGTCGCGTCGAGAATGGCTTCGGTGGGTGATTGCTCGGCCATCGCCCATGCCTTTCGGCGAAGTGTAAGTTGCAGGCAAGCGATTCCGCGGCCCGGCTCGCGCCGGCGACTTCGGAAACGCCTGAGTGTGGATCCCCTGTGCCGTTCACCGTGACGCAGAAGACCCTCGAACGCCTCGACTGGCCTCTGATTCTAGGCCGACTGACGGCGCGCGCGCGCACGCCGCGGGGCGCGGCCTGGCTCTCGGGAGCAGCGGGCGGTGCCGACCTGTTCGCCGCGACCGAGGAGGAGACGCGCGAGCGGATCGCGTGCACCGCCGAGGCGCGCGCGATCCTCGCGACGGGCAGCGCGCCACCGTTCGGCGGCACCGGCGAAATCTCCGCAGCTCTCGGTCGTGCGATCCGCGGCGGCGTGCTGGCAGTCGAGTTCGGCTGCCAATGGCTGCATATCCAGGATTTCGATTCCGTCGAAGTGAAGAGCGAAAAGTACTTTCCCGAGTTCGCGGAGTTGCGCGGTGACATGTTCGAAGAATCGATCCGGTTCCTCACCGATTTGTTTCAACGAGACGGCTCGGTCTTAAGCCTCCTCAGCG
>CAZPNB010000468.1:0-6953 GCA_964587305.1 uncultured Spirochaetales bacterium
TGGCCTCCCTCGACGGAGTTGGAACTCTTCTCGCGCGAGACGGGATCGAAGCCCACGGGTGTGTAGTGGTCGATCGCGCGGATGCGATCTGCCGCGATGATCTGCGTGTAGTGCGGCTCACCGAGCGGAATCGGCAGATCGTAGACGAGCTGCATCTTCGGCTCGCTCACGTCGATTAGCTGGAAGTTCTGCGGCAGCAGCGGCCCGACGTCGAGGAAGCGATCGATCGCCCATTTGTTCATCGCCACGACCCAGTGACCTTGCGGTGCGACGGTGTCCCCGTGCGCGGCGGCGATGTGCCCGATGTTGTAGTGCGCAGGCAGCTTCTCGATCAGCTTCATCTCTCCAGGCGACCATTTCGCGACCGTGGACTCGACGAACATCGACGTATACGCGTTGCCCTTGTCGTCGAAGACCGTGTGCAGCGGGCCGAGCCCGAGCTCGACCTGGCCCTTGATCGACTTCTGGAAGTCGAGGATCGGGACGCCGTACGGGTCGTTCCCGGCGTAGTCCTTGGCATCGATCAGCGCCTTGATCTTCGCGAAGTCGTAGACCGTGGCGTGGGTGTCGAGCTTCCCGCCGACGATCACGTACTTCCCGTCCGGCGTGACGTCCGCGCCATGCGGGCTCTTCGGCTCCGGCACGAAGGTGAGCACGCCCTCGGCCGCGGCGGTCTCGAGCGGGATCACCGGGAATCCGGCGATCTTCACCGTCTTGCCGGCCTTGAAGAGCTCCTCGGCCTTCTTCCAGTTGACGACGTGCAGGTAGTCCATGTCATTCTGCGACGCGCCGGATTCGAGCGGCGGCTCTCCCTCCAGGTTGCCGCCATGCGCGCGCTCGGCGTTGAACGAATTGACGAACGCCCAGCCGTCGCTTCCGAGCTTCCCGGCATCCGCGAGGTCCTGCATGTACGGCGGCGCCTCGATCGCGAACGATTCTTCCGGCACGATGCGTCCCCTGGAGCGATCGAATTTCCAGAAGGTGATCGCACCGCGATACTTCTCGTTGTACTCCTCGATCGGCGCGTACGCACCGCCGAGCGGCGCGGGATACTGCGAGCCCTCGATCACGTACTCCGTGTTGGGCGTGACGAACGCCGCGCCGTGGTCTGACTCGAGGATCGGATTCGCAACGATCTGCGTGGTGGTGAAGTCGGTGAGGTTGATCACCGCCATGCGTGCGTTGGCCTTGTCGCCGATGAACAGGAACTGCCCGTCGTAGTCGCCGTTCGTCTCCGAGAGGTTCGGGTGATGGGTGTCGCCCCAGCGCATCGTCATGCCGCGGCGATCGCCGGCCGCGAGCACGTCCTTCGATGCCTCATCGAACCCCCAGCCCTGCCACGGCTCCGGCGTGAAGACAGCGATGTACTTCAGGATGCGCATGCTCGGAATGCCGATCACGATCACCTGCCCCGACTGCCCTCCCGACGAGAAGAGGTAGTAGTCGTCCTTTTTTCCGGTCGGCATGTACGTCTTGAGCGCCGCGCTCACGTCGGCTTCGCTGAGACCGCGCTCCTTCATCAGCGCTGCGACGGTGGCGCCGTTGCCCGATCCGGACGGCGCCTCGAGCGCTTGCCGCGCCTGCTCGCCGCCGGGGCCACACGCAAGAGCCCCGGCGAGCACGAGAGCCACGGCCCCAAGACGCGACGGATTCGGGTGTTGCACGGACATGATGGCTCCTTATGGCTGGTTGGAGAGATGGGTTTTCATCACGGTGCGAGCGCCCGGATGTGCGCGCGCAGCGCGGCGACGACCTCGAGCTTGCTGATCAGATCGGGATTCCCGGGCATCGCGGGGCTCTTGCCTACTGCGGCGCCGCCGTACTGGATGATTTTCTCGATGTGCTCGTCGCTCACCGACTTCTGCCACTCCGAGGCCTGGAAGTTTCGCGGCGGCGGTACGAGGCCCGCAGAGGCGGGGCCGTCGCCGGCGCCACGCGCTCCGTGACACGTCGCGCAGCGCTCGGCAAAGATTTTGTCCGCTTCGGCCTTCGCGGCGGCCGGATCGACCGCCGGTATCGGCGCGGCCGCAGCGCGTGCTGGCGGCGGCGCCGGCTCGGTCTTCTGCTCCGCCTGCGAGCAGGCCAGCGCGAGCGAGAGCCCGGCGGCGAGGATCAGAACCCACCGATTCGAGAAATCGAACACCTGCCCCCCCGGCGCCGTTCGCGGCACTCGTGAACTCCCTTTCAAGCGGCGTGCCGAGGCACACGGCAGGGAGATCCGCTCTGCATTCGCGGGGCCTTTGGAGGCCAGGCCGCGAGTCGGTGGGGCATAGCGACTCAGCTGGACTGAGCGATGACCAGAATCGCTACAGGAGCAGCCGGGGGTCGCCCCGGCGGCGGGTACCCTCGGGGCCCTTGGCCGCGACCGTGCTACTCCCCGCGCGTAGACAGTCGAGCGTCGGGGAGTCTGGTTAGTTCGCGTCGACGTCCGTCTTTGCCTTGGCCTTCTTCGCGGCGTCCTGCACGTCGACGTCCGTCTTTGCCTTGGCCGCCTTGGCCTTGTCTGCGGCGGCCTTCTCCGCGGCGGCGCCGGTCGCCGGCTTGTGGCCGGCACCCTTCACCGCGTCGTCGGACCACTGCGCGTTGGACTTCTCGGCCCCCTTCTCGCTGCGCTTCTCGGCGGCTTTGGCGCCGGGCTCGTGGTGGTCCGCAAAGGCCACGGCCGGGCCGCTGGCGAACACAAACAGGGTCAGCGCGACGAACAGGTTCATGCGTTTCATGGCTTCTCCACAGTGAGCCCGGCTGATGGATATCACAGTCCTCCGCTCAGAACCGCAACGAGACGCAGGCATGGACGAAACGGATCGAAGGCTACATCGCAAAGCGCACGGAAACGCCGACGACGTGGCTCGTGTAATCGGCTGAACGCAGGTCCGACGTGGCGTCCTCGAACTCGTATTCGGTGCGAATGGCGACGTAGCGCGCGATCGGAATCTCGAGCCGCACGCGCGCCGAATGGATGAGGTCTTCGCGCCGGCCGTCGGGCGCCGATGCAGCGCGGGTGTAGTCGCGCCAGCGAAAGCGGTAGCGCAGGTCGGCGGTCCACTCTCGCTCGCCGACTGCGAACGGGAGGTGAAACGCGAGCTGGCTGGCGAGGCCGCGGTAGTCGAACGCACTGGAGTCCGCGTTCTCGCGCTCGAAATCGAGACCGACGAGCGCGTGGCGCTTCCAGTCTCCGAGTGGAAATAGCGACAAGAGCCCGAGCGCGGCCTGCTCGGCGTCGCGAGGCGGGTCCTGCTCGAAGCGCTTCACCCGCCATGCGGGGCCAAGCGAGACGTACCACCACGGAGCGGGCGCGATGCCCAGCGAAGGACGCAGCTCGTGGAAGTCGAGGAAGCGCTTCGCGTCGAGGGTGCTCAGGCTATAGACGTAGCCGAGAGCAGCATCCGCCGGTCCGAGACGACGCTGGGCCGCGACGCGGAAGCCGTGGGACTGGAGGTCGAAATCCTGGGTATCGAAGTACAGCGTCTGGTAGAAGTCGTAGCCCGCCGCGATCTCGAACCAGTCGCGTACCGGCAGCTCGCCGGACGCCCCGAACTCGAGCTGACCGGCACCGTCCGGGTCGCCGCTCGCGCGATCGATCTCCGGGCGGCCGACGTTGCTGTCGTAGAGCAGCCCCGCTCCCAGCGCGACGTGCCAGGGGCGCTCGTCTTCGGTCTGCTCCAGCACCTGCACGCGCGCCCAGGCACGGCTCGCGATCGCCGTGGGCGGATCGAGGGCAACCGCGCGCTCGAACGCGTCGCGCGCCTCCTCGCGCCGACCCGCCTGCTCGCGCGCAACCCCCAGGTAGTAGAGCGCGATCTGGCGGTGGGCCGGATCGTTCGCCGCGCGTTCGAACTCCCGAGCCGCCTGCTCGGAGTCGCCGAGTGCTATGTCGCAGAGGCCGAGGCGCAGACGCAGCAGCGTGTCGCCGGAATCGCGCTCGAGCGCGCGCACGAACGCGTCGCGCGCGCCGGTGAAGTCGTCAGCATCGAAGCGCGCGAGGCCGAGGTCGCGGTCGAGCCCGGAGAGCGTGGGCTCGAGCGCCGCCGCGCGTTCGAGCGCGGCGACGGCAAGCACCGGCTTCTCGCGCCGGATCAGGATGCGCCCGAGCAGATGGTGGGCACGCGCCCAGTCGGGCTCGGACTCGAGCGCGTCGCGCACGGCCTGCTCGGCGGGGTAGAGGCGTCCGGCCGCGAGCAGCTCCTCGGCGCGCGCGAGATCGGCAGCGGCGTCTTCGGGAGCGGCGACGGCCGCCGTCGCTCCCGAGAGACCCAGTAGCGCGAGCAGGATGCACGCGCGGGTGCGCGCGTGGAAGATCGTCCACCGTCGCATCTTCCCGCCGCGCGGATCGTCGTCTTCGGTCGGCTAGTTGCCGCCGGAACCGTGACCGTTGCCGCGGCCCTGCTCCTTGGCGATCTCCCGGGCCGCCTCGCCCGCCGCAGCCTTGCCGCCGTCCCGAGCGGCTTCGCTCGCCGCCTCGCCCGCGGCGTTGTGCGCCTGGTCGGCGGCGGCCAGCTGCGCCGCCTCGCTCGCCGCCTCGGAGGCGGCAGCCTCCGCAGCCCCCGAACCATCGTCGAGGCGGGCCAGGAACTTCTCCTTCAGCACGGCGCCGTGGGCGCGGGCGCGATCGGCGTGATCCTGGAACTTGTCGTTGCCGCTCGCGTCCGCCTTCGCCTCGAAGCGGGCCGCGTGGCGCTCGAAGCGGGCCTCCAGCTCGAAGGCCTGGGTGAGCGCCTGGATCTCGCGATTGCCGAAGTCCTCGTCCACGATGCGCTGGAGCAGATCGAGGTCGAGGTCGAGGGGCAGCAGGCCTGTTTGCACCGCGTTGTGGAGCGCGCGGTTCAACGCGAAGACTTGCTCTTCGTCGAGCTGGGCGACGAACTGCTCGGTGCCTTCGATTTCGGCGAGGATCACCTGCACGGCGGCGGTTGCCTCGTCGAGGGCGGCCTGGGCAGTGTCGACCCCCGCCTGCGCGCCTTCGAGCACGGCCTGCGCGTCAGCAACGGCCGTCTGCGCGCCAGCGGCCGCTGTCTCCGCGGCGGCAACGGCAGACTGCGCTTCGGCCGAAGCTGTCGCGGCGGCGGCGGCGGCAGCGTCGGCGGCAGCATCGTTCGCGGATGCCGTGTCGCGCGCGGTCGTCGCAGCCGCTACGTCGGCCTCGAGCGCGGCGATCTGGTCCGGCGGGAGCGCTGCGGCGATGCCATCGGCGAGCGCCTGCTGGGCGGCGGCGAGGGTGGCCTCGGCGGCGGTGAGCGCATCCTGCGCGGCTGCGGCCGCCGCATCGGCCGCTGCCTGGGCAGCCTCGGCGGCGGCGAGATCCGCCTCTGCCGTCGTGAGGTCGGCCTGAGCGCCTGCCAGCGCCAGGTTCGCGGCGTCGAGGGCGTCCTGGGCGCCGTCTTGCACCGCGATCGCATCGGCGAGATCCTGCTCGGCCGCAGCCTCCGCTTCCTCCGCGTCTGCCAGCGGCGCCTGTTCGTCGAGCGTGAGCAGGTCGGCGAGCGCGTCGGGGTCGTTGAAGTCAACCGCGCTAGCGGTCAGTGCGAGAGCGAGCGTGAACACAGGGGCAGCCAGCAGCTTCCGCAGCATGGGGGACTCCTTCGATCAGTCAGGTGGTGAACTTTTCAGAGTGTGTGGGGGGGGAGGCTCGGCCCCAGCGTGTCAGAGCGAGCAGCCTTTTATCAGCTCCAGTAAGAAGCGTCTGTGACGGACATCACAATCTCCGACGCTTGACGGAGACGAACAAAAGACGAAAATAAGGATCCCGTGTCCCCCCGCCCCCCGGCGTGCGATTACGTCGAGCTGCGCTGTCGCAGCGCGTTCTCGTTTCTCGAGGCGTCGTCCAACCCCGAAGATCTAGCGGAGGTCGCGGCCGAGCGGGGCCACGCGGCTCTCGCGCTCGCCGATCGCGACGGGCTCTACGGGATTCCGCGCTTCCACCAGGCAGCGCGGGCCGCCGGGCTGCGGGCGATCGTCGGCGCAGAGCTGCGCGTGGCGCGATCGGACGGAATTGCCGACACGCTGCAGCTCTTGGTCGAGACGCCGCGCGGCTACCGCAACCTCGCGCGCCTGATCACGTGCGGCCACGCGCGCGGCGGGAAGGGCTGTGCACTCGTCTGCTGGGAAGAGGTGGAGGAGTACGCCGCCGATCTATCCGCGCTCGTCCGCGGTGACGAACGGCTGACGCCCGCGCTGCTCGACCGCGCGAGCGCGCACTTCCCCGGGCGCTTGTGGGTGGACGTGTCGCGCCACGGCCGTCGCGAGCAGGAGCGCAGCAACCGCCGCGCCGCCGCCCTGGCCGCGCGAGCGCGCATTCCGATCGTCGCCACCGGCGACGTTCGCCACGCGCGCGCCGAAGGGCGCTGTCTCTACGACGCGTTCACCTGCCTGCGCGAGAAGACGCGCCTCGACCGCGCCGGGCGCCTGTTGGCCGCCAACGCCGAGCAACATCTCCACACCCGCGAGGAGATGGCCGCCCGCTTCGCCGACCGCCCGGAGTGGGTGCGCGCCACCCGCGCCATCGCCGAGCGCTGCGCATTCACGCTCGAGAACCTGGGCTACCGCTTCCCGGAGTTTCCGATCCCGCCGGGCGAGACCCAGGCCTCGTTCCTGCGCATCCTCACCGAGCACGGCGCACGCCAGCGCTACGGCTGGCCGGTGCCCGCGCGCGCGCGCCGCCAACTCGAGCACGAGCTGGCGGTGATCGAGAAGCAGGGCCTCGCGGGCTACTTCCTGATCGTGCACGACATCGCGCGCTTCGCGCGCGAGGCGCCGATGCTGGCCCAGGGGCGCGGATCCGCCGCCAACAGCGCTGTGTGTTATGCGCTCGGCATCACCGCCGTGGATCCGGTCGCGATGGGACTGCTCTTCGAGCGCTTTCTCTCCGAGGAGCGCGGTGAGTGGCCCGACATCGATATCGACCTGCCGTCGGGCGACCAGCGCGAGAAGGCGATCCAGTACGTGTTCGAGAAGTA
>CAZPNB010000469.1:0-4068 GCA_964587305.1 uncultured Spirochaetales bacterium
TATACGTGGTCGCGGCGGGGAACAACGCAATGGACATCTTCGGCGCCAACAACCGCCTCGATACCGCTGCTGACTACAATGCTTTTCTTTGCGCTTTCCTCGGCCAATCTTGCGGCGATGATTTCATTCCGGCGGCGTATACCGAGGTGGCGACAACCTCAGCGATGGCCGATAACGATGGACAGCCCGGTGGTCTGTGCGGCCCAACCTATTACGGTAACGACGACTCCTTCGCTACATTCAGCAACTTCAGCAAAAACGTGGACCTAAGTAATCCGGTAGTTTCTCATGGCCTCGCCATCGATTTGCTAATGCCGGGTGTGAACATCTATTCCACATGGAAAGGCGGTACCTATGTGTCTCTCAGCGGCACCAGTATGGCCTCGCCCCACACAGCCGGATTGGCCGCCCTTCATATCGCTGCTAACGGCTGCGCCGACAAGCAGGGTGACCTTTTCGTATACTGCATCCGCCAAGCGATGATCGATAACGGGATGCCGCAGAATGATAATTCGTACGGTCTGACAACCCTCAATGATCGGGATCCAAACTGGGAGAGAATCGGCTGGGTCGGCCTGCCGCCGCCCGTGCAGCCGTCGTGCATTTCGATTTCAATTAATGACGTCACCAGAAGCGAAGGCAACTCCAGCACGACTGCCTTCGAGTTCACGGTCAGCCTTTCCCCGCCGCCATCGCCATCTACACCGCCGGTTACGGTGAATTTCAATACCGCCAATGGGACGGCCACGGCAGGCAGCGACTACGTTGCCACGTCGGGAACATTGACCTTCGCCGCTGGAGAAACGACCAAGTTCATCATTGTAGGGGTCAACGGGGATACCACAGCAGAGGCCAATGAAACATTCTTCGTAAACTTGAGTGGCAACTCATCCTACGCCAAGATCGCCGACGGTCAGGGGTTGGGGACTATCACGAATGACGACACGGCGCCGCCGGCGCCCTTGGTGGTTTTCTCCGACAGCTTCGAAGGCGGTTTGAGCACTAATTGGATTCAAAATAGCAACGACTGGGTCCGTTCCAGTCAGCGGAAAAAGCCCGGCACCACTGGCCGCTATTCCGCCGAAGTGGACGGCCCTGTTTCCGACGTGACATTGACCCTTAGGGATGCCATCAATCTGCAAGGCAAACAAAATGCTACTATTACCTTCTCATGGTTTATCGAATTTGGCCTTGATCCCGGTGAATATCTTGCCTTTGACGTTTCGACCGATGGCGGCTTGAATTGGGTAGTAGATAAGGCCAAGTTGAGTGGAATTAGTTCAGATGGTCCTCCTGAAAATGCCTGGCAAAACGTGACTGTGGACATGAACAGTATCAGCCAGCTCAAGATCCGTTTTCGAGGAAAAATGAGTGACAGCAGCGAGGATGCAAACGTCGACGATGTTAAAGTCGTTGCGTACTGAAGTGCTTATGAGCGTGACAAGCTGGTAGTGAGAACCTGAAAGGATAAAGGGGTCGGGGTAACCCGGCCCCTTTTCACTTCCAACCTCGCCCACAAAGCGTGGGAGCGAGGCCTCAAAAAATCATATAGGGTGAGTGCTGGCGCGAAGCGCCGATACCCACAGCGGGGTACCATGGAAATGATGGAAACGGTGCCAAGCATTTAATTATTTATTTTCATTTCGGGATCGAAGAATTGATATTTCAAACTTCTGACCCTAAACACTTTGGTTATTTTCGGGAATCTCAATCAAGCTGTGCCCATTCGCTAAACTCTTCCAGTCCCAACAACTTCAACGTGTCCATGAACGGCCGGCCGGTTTTTTCGTGGCGGCCGGAGAGTTGGTAATACTCGCGGACCATTTCCGGGAGCCACTTGGCGATGGTGAAGCCTTTGTACTTGCCGTCGGGCACCGGATCGAGAAATCTTTGTCCCACTTGCTGCCAGTCGTGATCGGCGATCCAGCCGCGTTGGGTCGCGAAGATGCTTTGCAAGATCGCGCTGCGATGACCGGCCAGCATGGCTTCGTCGAGATCAAAGTTCCAACCGGTGGTGGCGTTGAAGGAATCGACGATGCTCTTAAGTCCGTCCGGTTTCATATGCATCTGGGCGAACCAGCAACCGCCCATAAGGCCGATGAACTGCCGATACTGCTCGGCATTGACGTTGGACTGCGGCCAACCCGTGGGATCGTCGCGGTCGAGCGGTCCCCATTTTTCCCTATATTTCAAATCAGAAGCAGCGACAAGGGTCAGGCGTGACGTTTGCTTTTTGAATAGCAAATCCCAACGACTGACTCACTCCGCGCCCCCCGACCGCGCCAGGGGTCAAGTCCGCTCTTAGCTTTTTGTCAGCGCAGCCGCAATTCTTCGAGCGCTTCGGTCGACCTTCCGGTCTTTCCCTACTCGTAACTTCATTCGCAGACACGCCGAGCTTACTGACAGGCGCCACGGATCATGAGGAGTTACTGAGCGCCGGGGTATCCGATTCGTAGTAAACACCGTCAAAAGCTGAAAGCGGCCCCGTTCTCCTTTCCCAGACGTCGTCCCGGAGAGGCGCAAAGCGCGCCAGGGAAGAAGGGAGTGAGATCATAACCGCCAGTGGGCGGGGGGGGTTGACATCTTGACCGTCTTTACGATAAAAACTCCGCGTCGTTGACGCTTTGAACTGAATGCCCAAGTTGGTCACCAGGGGCAGCAGGGAGCGAATGGTGAAACCGGCAACAGAATTATCTGTGCCGGTTTTTTTTGGGGAATTTTTTACGCGAGGTAAAGTTTTAAAGCTAAAAACACTTTTCAAGATTTATCAACGAGCTGATTCCCGGCATGAGCTGGACATTTGTCTGCACCGGGCTATGGATGAGCTAAATGAATTAATGGTTATAAAAACGGTCAACCTTAGAGGATTACCTATTTGAGAGATTTCGAAATTTGACTTTAGTCCAGGGACTAAAGTCCTATTGACCAAGGTTGGATCGGGCTAGTAGCCTCGGCATGCAAAAGAAAAGGAGATCAGGTATTGGCGGCTCTTCGAGGCGATTTTCAGGATGTTTAGTCGTAAAAATCCCTCTCGATACAGGCGAAATGGGTTATTTATCTCAAGGATATTCTTGGCCGCGAGAATTAACGGAAGGTTTTTAAAACGTACGGTTTCTCTAGCCTCAACCAAGAGAACGAAAATGAAACCGGCTGGAGGGATGGAAACTTTGATTATATTTGCGATGGGACTCACAGATAACAGGCAGCAATCAACCCGAGACACTCGGTTTAACGGAGGATCCACATTATGAAGCGGTTTAACCTGCAAATGAAATCAATTCTCGCGGCTGTGACGATTACTTTCTCGGTCGCGTGGCTGACGACGGGAACGGCTAAGGGCGGACAGGCTGGACCAGCGCGTGGCGAAGCGGTCGAGCGACGGCCTCAGGGCGTCGTCCCTGACCAGTACATCGTCGTCTTTCACGATGACGTGGCAAGCCCCAGAGATCTGGCCAACGTCCTCGGACAATGGCACGGCTTCACGCCCCGGCGCACCTATCAGCATGCCTTAAAAGGTTTTGCCGCCCATATGCCCGCATCGGTAGCGCGAGCCTTAGCCCTCGATCCTGATGTGGCGCTTGTCGAGCCGGATGTGTACGCGCACACTACCGCTGCCGCTCCCGCGCAGGTAATTCCAACAGGAGTAGCGCGAATTGGCGCCGCCCCCAACCCAACCTCCTTAAATTGCAGCGGCGTCGACATCGCGATCATCGACACGGGTATTGACCTGACCCACCCGGATCTTAACGTCTACCTGTCCGGAAGCAAAAGCTTTATCGGTGACAATACCGGCAGCCCCAATGATGATAACGGCCATGGCACCCATGTGGCAGGGATCGCCGCAGCCATAGACAACGAAATCGGCGTGGTCGGCGTGTGCCCTGGTGCCCGGCTTTGGGCCATCAAGGTGCTGGATAGTACAGGCAGCGGCTACTTCTCCGACATCATTGAGGGCGTCGACTACGTGACGGACAACGGCGGACCTGGCCCCGGTAAGATTAAAGTTGCCAACATGAGCCTAGGGGGCGTGGGGTATCTGGCGTCCTTCAGGACTGCGATCCAGAACTC
>CAZPNB010000470.1:0-4333 GCA_964587305.1 uncultured Spirochaetales bacterium
CTCGTGCCCTGCACCAGCGAGCTCGCGCAGTTGCCGACGCCGACGATCGCGATCTTGACTTTGGCGCGCGCGGTCATGGCCGTGGTTGGGTAGGGGCCAGCGGATGGATTGTCAAGATTCGAGGCCTGCGGCGAGCTCGAAGAGCGCCCCGTCGGCGCGCGGCGACGTGACGACGCCCACCTCGGCCGCGCCGCCGTCACCCGCGGCGTGCAGCGCCCGGACCGCCTCGGCCGCACGTCCGGCGGCCACCCCGAACAGCAGGCCGCCCGAGGTCTGGGGGTCGAAGATCAGCTCGGGGTCCGCCGGCGCGACACCGGCCGCGATCGCGATCGCGGGGCGGCGGCGCGCGTTCTGCTCGTGGAAGCTGCTGCGCACGCCGCGCGCGAGCAGCTCGCGCGCACCTGCCCACGCCGGCAGCGCGCTCGCGAAGAGACGCGCAGAGACGCCGCTCGCGCGCACCAGCGCTGCGAGATGGCCGGCGAGGCCGAAGCCGCTGACGTCGGTGCAGCCCGTCGCGCTCACCTCGCGCGCCACGCGCGCGGCGGCGGCGTTGGGTCGCGCAAGACCGTCGAGCAGCGGCGCGAGATGCGCGCCGGGCAACAAGCCGCGCATGTCGGCGGCGAGCAGTACGCCGCTGCCGAGTGGCTTGGTCAGGATCAGCCGCTGGCCGGCGACGAGACCCGATGCCGGCAGCGGCTCGCCGTCGAGATCACCCGTGACGGCCAGGCCCACGTAGAGCTCCGGCCCCTGCGTCGTATGCCCCCCGACCAGCGAAACGCCGAGCGGATCGAGCGCCGCGCGCACGCCCGCGAGCACCTGGTAGAGCGTCTCCTCGGCGCGGCGCGGATCCTCGTCGGGCACGTTCACCAGCGCCAGCGCGTGGCGCGCGCGGCCGCCCTTCGCGAACACGTCGCTCACCGCGTTCACCGCGGCGACGCGTCCCACCCACCACGGGTCGTCGGTGAACGCGCGAAACGCATCGATCGTCGCGAGCAGCGCGTCTCCGCGCGGGAGCACCAGCAGCGCGGCGTCGTCGGGCTCGGCCAGGCCGATCCGCACGCTCGGGTCGGCGAGAGGCTTCGGCAATCGCGCCAGCGCGCCCTCGAGCGCCGTTGCTCCGACCTTCGCCGCGCAGCCGCCGCACGGCATCTCTTCGCTCCCCATCGCCTGCGGGGCCGGAAACGCCGCCGCGGGAGCACCGCTCGCGTCGAGCACCTGGAAGCGGCGCATGAAGCGGCGATCGATCCAGTCCTTGAGGCGGAACACGTGGCGACCGCGGAACGCGAGGCCCCACTTCTCGCCCAGCGCCTCGCCGCCGCCCAGGTTGAGCAGCATCAGGAAGTCGCGCTGCGGGCGGTAGGCGCGCAGGCGCCCGCCGCGCAGACACGCGCGCAGGTTCGCGTCGAGCACCGGACCCTCGCGCACCGCGTACACCCCCGCCTTGCGCACCCAGCCCGCGGTGCGCAGCGATGCGCAGTCGCCGACGGCGAATAGATCGCGGCACCCCTCGACCTCGAGCGTCGGCCCGACGCGCACGAAGCCCTCGGCGTCGAACGGCAGACCCGGGCCGCACGGAAACGGCAGCGGGGCCGCGCCGGTCGCCCACATGACGAGGTCCGCCGGCAGCCGTTCGCGTTCGAGATCGATGCCGTCCTCGCGCACGGCGCCGACCCGCGCACCGGTGTGCACACGGATGCCGCGCGCCTCGAGCGCGGCACGGACCCGACGCCGGATCCCGGGCCCGTAGCCCTCGAGCAGCTCCGAGCTCGCGGCGACCACGCGCGCCGCCGGCTCGCGCCCTGCCGCGCGCAGGCGCGCGTCGATCGTGAACGCGAGCTCCACGCCCGCAGCGCCGCCGCCGACGATCACGATCCGCGGCCGCTCGGGCAGTGCCGCAACGCGCGCGTCGAGCTCGGTGACGAAGCGCGCGATCGGGCGCGTCGCGAGCGCGTGCTCGCGAACGCCGGGCAGGTCGAGGCCGCGCACGGTCGCGCCGACGTCGAGGCTCGCCACGTCGTAGGCGAGCGCTGGGCGCCCTTCCAGCTCGATCCGACGAGCCGCGGGGTCGATCGACACCGCTCGGGCGAGCACCACGCGCGCGCCGGCGCGCCGCGCCAGCGGAACGGCGTCGATGGTCAGCTCGTGGACGGCGTAGTCGCCGGCGACGAAGCCGGGGACCATGCCCGAGTAGACCGCGTCGGGTCGATCGACGACGAGTGTCAGGCGAACGCCCGCGACCGGCGCCATCATCCAGTGGCGCAGCACCTGGACGTGGGTGTGTCCGGCTCCCACGAGCGCGAGATCGGCCGTTACGGCGTCCATGACCCGTTTCACGGTAATGCGCCGCCGGGCGAAACGCAGCCCGAACGCAGCGCGAGCCGAGTAGAATGCCGCGCATGGGCGACACCGCGAGCGAAGCGCTCGATCTCTGGCGCGACTTCGCGCGCCGGGTCGAGGCGCTCTCCGGGCTGGCACTCGGCGACGGAACGCCCGCGGACGACGCGCAGCGCGCGGCCGGCCTGCGCTATCTGACCCGGTTCCTGGCCGCCGGCCTGCGCCTGTGCATCGAGTGCGACGACCCCGACTACCCGGTGTTCGCCCGGATGATCGAGAACGGGATGAGCTGGGGCCTCGACAACCCCGACTGCAACTACTCCTGGGCGCGCGTGCGCGGCGACGCCAGCTACCAGATCGAGGGCACTCGCGGCAGCGCGCGCCAGCTCGAGTTCCAGGTCAACACGGGCCACTTCGCGGACGGCAAGATGCCGGCATTCAGCGGAGGCGAAGGAGGCTGGCGGACGGTGTCGTTCCTCGCCGGCGACAACCTCGCGTGCGACGAGGACGGCCGTTTCGCGATCGCGCTCTCGCGCGACGAGCGCCCCGGCAACTGGCTGCGCCTCGATGACGAGGCCAGCTTCGTGCTGGTGCGCCAGTACTTCGACGACTGGGAGAGCGAACGGCCGGGCGTGTTCACGATCGAGCGCGAGAACGCGAGCTATCCGCCGCCGCTCTTGTCGGCGGCGCGACTGCGCGAGCGCTTCGAGCTGCTGTTCCAGTGGCTCGACACCGGTGCGAAATGCTGGGACAAGGTGAGCCGCCTGCTGCTGTCGCTGCCACCGAACACGATCCTGATGTTCGACATGTCCGGAGACGACGTCGACCGCCCGGGGCTGCACGGCCAGTCGTACGGCATGGGCCCGTTCGCGTGCGCGCCCGACGAAGCGGTGATCGTCGAGTTCCCGGTCCCCACCTGCCGGATGTGGAGCGTCGCGCTGACGAACTTCTGGTGGGAGACGCTCGAGTTCGGCTCGCGGCAGACCTCGCTGAACTCGCACTGGGCGCGGGTCGACGGCGACGGCGTGTTTCGCGGCGTGATCGCCCACCGCGACCCCGGCGTTCCGAACTGGCTCGACGCGGAGGGCTGCCTGCGCGGCACGCTGGCGGTGCGTTTCCTGTTCGCCGACGCGACTCCGAAGACGGCGCTGCGCGTCGTGCCGTTCTCCCGATTGCGCGATGAGCTGCCGGCGGACACGCCGACCATCACGCCGGTCGCGCGCAACGAAGTGCTCGCGCGCCGCTCCCGCGCGCTACAGCGGCGTTACGGATATTAGTCACAAGCGGGGGATGACCGATGAACCTCGATCCTTTTCTCGAGATCCCGCGTTGAAGCTCCGCGCCGCGCTCGCGAAGGGGTTTCTGCGCCTCTCCGGCTGGGCGCTCGAGGGCGAGCGGCCGGCCGCGCGCAGCTACGTGCTGATCGCGGCGCCGCATACCACGAACTGGGACCTGCTCTACTTCCTGGCGCACGCGTGGGCGTTTGGCGTGAACGTCTCGTGGATGGGCAAGCACACGCTGTTCCGCGGGCCGATGGGCCCGGTGATGCGCTGGCTCGGCGGAATCCCGGTCTACCGCGACCGCACCGGGGGGCTGGTCGCGCAGATGGTCCTGGCCTTCGAGCGCCAGCCCGATCTCGTGCTGACGGTGCCGCCCGAGGGAACGCGGAGGTACGTCCCGCATTGGAAGTCGGGCTTCTACCAGATCGCGCGCGCGGCGAACGTGCCGATCGTGCTGGGCTACCTCGACTACACGCGCCGCCGCGGCGGGCTCGGGCCCGCTCTCGTGCCCACCGACGACCTGCGCCAGGACATGGACGAGATCCGCGCGTTCTACGCCGACAAGCGCGGCAAGCATCCCGAGCGCTTCGGCGAGGTGCGGTTGAAGGAAGAGACCTAGGCGCGCACAGACTGGTTCCCCAAAGCCCGCTGCGGGCTGGATCCACTGCGCGGCCACGGGATCGCGTATGTTGCCCAGTGCCGGAGGGAGCCGGGATGAC
>CAZPNB010000471.1:0-2709 GCA_964587305.1 uncultured Spirochaetales bacterium
CCGCGCCGGCGGCGACGCGGATCGACGAGATTGATGGGGGGATGTCGCGAATTGACAAGAGTGACGTGACGGTCACCCTCTTCACGTGCCGACCGCGACGATCGACTATCGGAACACGGGCATCGCGGTCCGCGACGACATCGTCGCCTCGCAGACCCGCGCGTGGCAGTCTCTCGCCGCACCCGGCACCTGGTGGACGGGGGCCGAGCGGGTGGCGATCGCGCGGGAGGTGCGCGCGGCCCGGCGCTGCGCAGGGTGCGCCGCGCGCAAGGCCGCGCTCTCGCCCACCGCGGGGAGCGGCGCGCACGACGCGGCCACGGATCTGCGTCCCGCGATCGTCGACGCCGTCCACCGCGTCGTCACCGATCCGGGTCGCCTGAGCCGCCGTTGGGCCGATCAGGTGATGGCCGCCGACGTGAGCGACGCGCACCTCGTCGAGCTGGTGGCCGTCGTCTGCACCGTCATGCTGATCGACGGCTTCGCGCGAACGATCGGCGCCGACCCGCCACCGCTGCCCGAGCCAGTGGCTGGAGATCCGTCGCGCGCGCGCTCCACCGAGGCGGTGGACGAGGGCTACTTCGTCCCGACGATTCCCTACGCGGTCGGCCAGCGCCCCGATCTGGGCCTCTACGAACCGGACGCGTTCGTGCCCAACGTCGGTCGAGGCCTGAGCCTCGTGCCCGACGCCGTGCGGACGTCCCAGGACCTGATGCTCGCGCATTACATGCGATACCCGCAGGTCGTGACCGACTATCAGCCGCCCGATCGCCCGATCTCGCGCAGCCAGATGGAGCTGGTCGCGGCCCGCACTTCCGCCCGGAACGACTGCTTCTATTGAACGACCTCCCACGCAATGTCGCTCCGTGCGAGCAGCAAGAAGACCGGAGGCAACGCCGACATCACCGTCATCACGCGCGAGGAGGCGAGTGACGGCGGCGTCGAGCACGGCAAGCTGCTGATCGAGCTCGTCGACGCGGTGATCGACCAGAACGCCGATCCGGCCGAAGCCCGCCGGCGACTCGTCGACGCGGCGGGCCCGGGCCTGCTGGTCGAGGCGGGCGCGGTGCTCGGGATGTTCCACTGGAACGATCGCGTCGCCGACGCGATGGGTGCGCCGCTCGACGACTTCCTGATCGACTACCGGCGCAAGATCGGGCAGAAGCTGGGATTGGACGCGGGCGCGCGTTAGGTCAGGAACCGGCGCGAACCCGGCGCAGCGCCGGAAGCACCTGCGTCGATATCGCCAGGATCGACTGCGCAATCAGTGCAGGATCGACCGCGAGTGAGCCCGCGATCAACACGATGCGGTCGACGCCGGTGGCAGCAATCGCGCGGAGGCGCTCGGTCACGCGAGCGACATCGCCGATCGCGGCAAATGCGTCTACGAAATCATCGGGCAATGCGCGCGCGTGCGCTGCCGCGCTGGAGCCGTGGTGCGCCATGTCGTAATGGTCAGCGAGCGTCAGCACGGCGCCGCGCTCGCCCGCATCGAGGCCGTCGCTGGCCGCACCGCCGTGCATGCCGCTGAAACGGGCCGTCACCGCCACACTGCCGCGCACGGTTTCACGCGCAACGGCGAGGCGATCGCTGACAGCCACGTTGACATACGCGCTGATCGTGAACTCGCTGCGCGGCCGGCCCGCGGCCGAAAGTGCCGCCTCGGCTTCCTGCACCTTGGCGCGAATGCGCAACGGGTTCGCTCCGACCCCGAGCGTCAGCCCGTCGGCATGCCGCGCGGCCAGGGCGATCACGCGCTTGCCGGTACCTGCGATGTCGATGGGCACCTTGGGCTGCGCGGACAGCACATGCAGGCGGCTCTGGAACCCGTCGCGCTCGACCTCCTCCCCGCGCAGATAGGCTTGCACGCGAACGACGAAGGCCTCGAGCGCCGCGACCGACGCGGGCACCTTGCCGATGTGGGCGAGCGACGAATCCCCCCGCCCGATTCCGAGCGACATGCGCCCGCCCGATTCTTCTTGCAGCGTGGCGAATGCGGATGCCAGCACCGCGGCATCGCGCGTGACCGGGTTCGTCACGCCGGTGCCCAACTTGATGCGCTGCGTTGCCGCCGCACAGAAGGAGAGCTGAACCAACGCTTCGGCCGCGAGACACTGGGTGTCCGTCACCAGCAGGCCGTCCCACCCGGTCTCTTCGCACAGGTTGGCGACCTGGGCCGTACGACCCGCGATCGGCCAGGTCAACATCCAGTATTCAGCCATCACATCCCCGTAGTGGAGAACGACAACGCCGACTCGGGCGATTTCTTCATGACATCTCCACTCGACGGCGAACTCTACACGGAGTACGAGCGCGCAGTCGAGTTGGCCGCGTGATAGGATCCGCGCGCCGTGAACGACGCTCGCGCCTGCCCCCGCTGCAAGCACTCGAACCGACCGGAGGCGCGCTTTTGCGATGGCTGCGGCACGCCGCTGGCGCTCGCCTGCGCGGGCTGCGGCGCCGAGCTGCGCGCAAAGGCGCGTTTCTGCGACGGCTGCGGTGCACCGGTGGCGCGCGCGGCGAGCGAGCCGCGGCTGGTGCGCGACTACACGCCCCGTCATCTGGTCGACAAGGTGCTGGCGACGCGCTCTTCGCTCGAGGGCGAGCGCAAGCAGGTGACCGTCCTGTTCGCGGACGTGAAGGGCTCGCTCGAGCTCTCGCGCGGCGTGGACCCCGAGGTCTGGCACGGGATCCTCGAGCGCTTCTTCACCG
>CAZPNB010000472.1:0-2742 GCA_964587305.1 uncultured Spirochaetales bacterium
GGCGGCGGTCAGCGCGTGCACGACGGAGCGGGTCGCGTGGCGCGCCGCGGAGAGGCTCTCGAACGGCGAGGTCAATGCGCGGAGCCCTTCGCGCAGCGCGCGCGCGGGCAGCGCGGCCCGATGGGCCAGCTCGTCGGTCAGGAGCTGGCGGGGGCTCGGTGCCGGCCGCGGCAGCCAGCGCGGCGGGGTGGCGCCCTCGTCCCGCCCGGCCGCGATCAGGCTCCCGACCAGATCGATTCCCGAGAGCCCGTCCACCATGCAGTGGTGCAGCTTGCTGATCAGCGCGAAGCCGCCGTCCTCGAGGCCCTCGACCAGCCACATCTCCCAGGCGGGCCGGTGCAGGTCGAGCTTCTGCGAGAAGATGCGGCCGGCCAGGGGCTTGAGCTGCCGCGGGTCGCCGGGCGTCGGCAGGCTGGTGTGGCGCAGGTGGTAGTCGAGCTGGAAGCGGTCGTCGTCGACCCAGGCCCAGTGGTCGAGCAGCGGAATCCGCTCGAGCCGCTGGCGCAGGCGCGGGCTGCGCGAGAGCGAGGCCTCGGACAGCGCGCGCAGGCGCTCCAGCCCCGGGCCACCCTCGGGGCCGCCCTCGAAGAGGGCGACCGCGCCGATGTGCATGTGCACGTTCGGCGACTCGATCCCGAGGAAGGTCGCGTCGAGCGACGAGAGGCGGTCGTAGTGGGAGTAGGCCATGGCACGACCTCGCCGCTGGAAGCTAGGTCACCGCGAGCCGACATTCTCGTCCCGTCGCGGGAAGCGCGGCTGTCGGTTCGGCGACACCCGCTGCCCGGAGGTCCGAGAAGTGGAGGTTCTGCCAACGCGGCACCGAGCGAGGGGGTGAAGCCCCGCATCGGGCGCGCTCGGCTCCTTCGGCGCATCGCGCACGCGCTGCTCGGTGCCGCCGAATCGTGGTAGGGTCGACTCTTTCGTAGGAGGTCCCCGATGCGTCGCTTCGTCCATTTCGCCCAGTCCGTTGCCCTCGCGCTGGCTCTCGCGCCCTCGGCGTTCGCCGACGAGACGTGCCAGTCGCCGTACCTCGCGAAGGTCGTCGGCCAGGAAGACTTCATCTACGTCTGGACGCTCGGCGTCGAAGGCCTCGGCGACGGCTCGGACAAGCTCGTCACGGTGGGCGCCAACCCCGCGAGCCGTGATTACGGGAAGGTCGTCCACTCCGTGTCCGTGGGCGGGCGGCACGAGGCGCATCACGCAGGATTCACCGACGACCGCCGCTACCTCTGGGCCGGCGGCCTCGACGACAGCGCGATCTTCGTGTTCGACGTCGGCAGCGATCCCGCCGCGCCGAAGCTCGTCCGCACCATCACCGATTACGTCGAGAAGACCGGCGGCCTGGCCGGCCCGCACACCTTCTATCCGATCCCGGGCCGCATGCTGGTGAGCGGCCTCTCGAATGCGAAGGACAAGAGCGGGCGCACGGGCTTCGCCGAGTTCAACAACGACGGCAGCCACGTGCGCACGATCTGGATGCCCGACGGCGCTGAATATGGATATGACCTTCGCGTCAACGCGCACCTGAACCGCATGCTCACGTCGTCGTTCACCGGCCACGACAACTACATGCGCCCGATGTCCGAATTGTTGGGGGACGCCGAGGCGATGAAGCACTTCGGCAGCACGATGGTGGTGTGGGACTTCCACGCGCGGAAGCCGCTGCAGACCCTCGCGGTGCCGGGCGCGCCGCTCGAGATCCGCTGGGCGCTCGATCCGACGCACGAGTACGCGTTCACGAGCGCGGCGCTCACCTCGAAGCTGTGGGGCGTGTTCCGCAAGAGCGATGGCAGCTTCGAGGCCGCAGAGATCGGCACGATCGGCGATCCCGCGAAGATCCCGCTGCCGGTGGACATCAGCCTCTCGGCCGACGACTCCACGCTGTTCGTCGACACCTTCTTCGACGGCACCGTGCGCGTGTTCGACGTCTCGGATCCGCGCGCCGCGAAGCAGATCTACGAGCACAAGATCGGTGCTCAGGTGAACATGGTGAGCCAGAGCTGGGACGGGAAGCGGCTCTACTTCACCAGCTCGCTGCTCGCGAACTGGGACGGCACGAATCACGAGGACGAGCAGTTCCTGAAGGCGTTCGCGTGGGACGGCAAGCAGCTGACGCCGAAGTTCGCGATCGACTTCAAGGCCAAGAAGCTGGGCCGCCCGCACCACATGCACTTCGGGCAGCTCGGGTTCTGGGCGAGCGCCGGCAGCGGCGAGGGCGCGGTCGCAGCGAAATGAGTCGCGTGCGCGTGACGCTCGGCGGAGCCGCCGTCGCGCTCGCGGCGTGCGCCGCGCTCGCGGCCCCGGATCGAGAGCCGCCGCCGCGCTTCGATGCGCCGGCGCCCGGCAGCTACGAGCTGCCGCCGATCGATCGCGTCGGCGAGCACGCGCTGTTGGGGACGAGCGGCGCGGCGGAGCCGCTGCTCGGACTCGCGCCGGGCGAGCTCGCGCTCGTCTCGTTCGTCTACCTGCAGTGCGGCGAGGCGTGCCCGCTCTCGACGGCGCTGCTGCACCGCCTCGACGGCGAGATCGCGAAGGACGGAGCACTCGCGAAGCGCGTCACGCTCGTAACGGTCAGCTTCGACCCGCGGCGTGACACGCCTGAGAAGATGCGCGCGCTGCGCCAGCAGCTCGCGCCGAAGGGGCGCTGGCGCTTCCTCACCGCCGAGGACGAGGCGGCGCTGCGGCCGGTGCTCGCGGATTTCGGCCAGGACGCCGTCTGGATTCCGGGCGAAGAGAACGCGC
>CAZPNB010000473.1:0-5060 GCA_964587305.1 uncultured Spirochaetales bacterium
ATGCGGATCGACGAGGGCTGTGTCGCGGGCATCGAGGCGAGCTGGCAGGGCCGCGTGGCAGGCCGCACGGTGATCGACCTGCAAGTGCGCTGGCGCAAAGGTCGCCACCTCGAGCCCGACTGGCCGCTCGAGCACGGCTATCTCGTGTCGATCGAAGGGCAGCCGTGCGTGAGGACCAAGCTCGAGATCCGCCCGCCGGTGGACTTTGCTGGCAAGAGCTTCGAAGATTTCATGC
Source organism: uncultured Spirochaetales bacterium (assembly GCA_964587305.1). GTDB lineage: Bacteria > Myxococcota_A > UBA9160 > UBA9160 > SMWR01 > JAHEJV01. Next base: position 236 of record CAZPNB010000473.1, read on the forward strand.
AGCTCGGCATGATCATGACCGCCCTGCCGGCGGTGAACGCGATCCCGGCCGTCTGCGACGCATCGCCCGGGATCCGCACCTACGCCGAGCTGCCGCTCATCACCGGCCGCGGCTTCGTGACTCGTTAGTAGCGCGGCTCACAGCCCGTACGCGACGCCGGTCAGCTCCTCGGAGACCTCCCACAACCGCCGCGCGACGTCGCGATTCTTCGCGCGCGCGCTCGAACGCGCCGGGCCGGGGGGCCCCAGAGCGCCGAACGCGTGCTGCGGGCCGAAGTAGTCGCCGCCGCGGACGCCGTCCGCGGTCGCGGCGTACAGCGTCGGCAGTGCCCCCGCCGCAGCCTCCTGCGAGAGCAGCGCTACCGCGGCGTGCATCACGCCCGAATGCCGCTGCAGCTCGGTGCGTGTGGAGCCCGGATGGGCCGCCGCGGAGGTCACTTCGCTGCCGGCGGCTTCGAGCCGCCGCGCCAGCTCGCGGGCGAACAGCAGATTGGCCACCTTGCTCTGCGCGTACGCCAGCGTCGCGTTGTACCGGCGCTCCGCGTTCAGATCGGCGAAATCGATCCGCCCGATGAAATGCATCAGGCTGCTCAACGTGACGATCCGCGCGCCGGGCGTCGCGCGCAGCAGCTCGAGCAGGCGCCCGGTGAGCGTGAAGTGGCCGAGATGGTTGGTCCCGAGCTGCAGCTCGAAGCGGTCGGCGGTGTGCCCGAACGGCGGGACCATCACGCCGGCGTTGTTGCACAACAGGTCGAGCCGCGTCACCTCGGCCGTGAGCTCCTTCGCGAACATCTCGATCGACGCGAGCGAGCCCAGGTCGAGCGAGCGGAAATGCACGTCCGCTCCGGGTACCTGCTCGCGGATCCGCGCCACCGCCTGCGGCCCCCGCTTGCTGCTGCGGCAGCCGAGGAACACACGCGCGCCCTTCGCCGCGAGCGCACGCGCGGTCTCGAAGCCGATGCCGCTGTTGGCGCCGGTCACCAATGCCACACGCCCGCTCTGGTCCGGGATGTCGGCCTCGCTCCAGCTCATCACGCGCCTCCTGCGCCGACCTCCTCGGGCACCTTGAAACGCTCCCGATACTCGGCATAGCGCAGGGCCAATCCCTCGAGCGTGTAGCCGAAGTCGGCAGGGTCGTAGACGTGGCGTCCGTGCACGTTCTGGGGCCGTTCGCGCATCCACACTTCCATGCGTCGCGCGTGCAGCGGGCTCACGGGAACGCCCCAGTGCGCGTACAGGCGGTGCACGGCGGCCACCGGGTCGGCCAGGAGATCCGCGTACTGGAGGTGATGGCACCAGTCTTCGCCGTTCTGACGGCGATCGAACTCGATGCCGCGCGTCACCGCGCAGTGGAGCTTGTCGTCCCAATCGCGGCCGACGGCGATCGGGTCGCTCTTGCGCGTGTTCAGGCGCTGGAGCGACGTGTTGAGGCTCGCGACCGACGGCACCACCACCGCGGGGTCGCGATGGATCCACGCGATACGCGCGTCGGGGTAGAACTCGAGCAGCGTGTCGAGGCACCACAGGTGATTCGGCGTCTTCAACGACCACGCCGGCGTCGGAATCCGCGACTGGAGCACCTGCAGCGCGAGCCGGTGCATCGCGTAGGCGCTGCGCATGTCCGTCTGCTCGAGCCAGCGGCCGTAGCTCGGGATGTAGGCCTGGGTCTCGATCAACAGCGAGCGCAGGTCGAGGAACAAGAGCGTCACGCACTCGGTCGCGAGCGTCGCGCCCATCGGGTGCATCGCGCGGACCGCCGGATTCAGCGCCATCAGCTGCTCGCACTGCTTCGACGAGGCCGCGATCCGCGGATCCTCGGCCGCCGTCGCCAGGTCGGGCGGCGGAACGAGGCTCGCCGCCTCCCACTGCAACAGCGGGCGCACCTGTGGGTCGAACCCGAGCAGGATCGACAGCAGCGTCGTCCCGGTGCGCGGCAGCCCGACGACGATCCACGGCCGCGGGATCCGCTCCTCACGGACCTCGGGGTGGAGCGCCGCCCAGTGGACGAGCTGGAGTCGGGTCGCGAGCGTCTGGATCAGCATGCCGCGCAGCGCGATCCGCCCGAACGTCGAGAGGTTTGCCTCGAGCTCGAGCGCGAGGCACAGCACGTCGAGCCCCTCCCGCCAGCCCGCGGCGCCGAAGTCGTCGAGCCCGGTGCGGCGGCAGGCCGCCCGCGCGATCGATTCGGGATCGAGCGAAGGCAGCTCGAGGCCGAAGAAGCGCAGCCCCGCACCGGCCCCGTTCACGCCCTGCAACAGGCGCGAATGCAGGCCGGCGTCGCGGAACGAGTACGACGGAGCGGTCATCGATTCATCACCACCGCGGTGCGACCGGTGGTGCGCCGCGCCTCGTGGGCCTCGAGCGCGGCGGCCGCCGCGTCGAGGCCGACGCGCCGCAGGGCGAGCGGTCGAATCTTCTTTTCCGCCCACAGCCGCAGCAGGTCGCCGTGCACCGCGTCGGCGATCTCGCGGCCGAACGGGTTGAAGCCGATCTTGCGCAGCATCGGCGGCGGCTGGCTGATCCACGCGAGCATCACGCCGACGATCGTGAAGTTACCGGTGCAGATCGGGCGCAGCGGCACGCCGGTGTGCCCGTTCTGCGGGTCGTCGGCGAAGCCCGCCGCCAGGTAGCGCCCCTCGCGCGCGATGCAGCTCCACGACTTCGCGGTGAATTCGCCTGCCACCAGGTCGCAGATCACGTCGGCGCCGCGTCCGCCGGTCACCTCGAGCACGCGCTCGGTGAAGTCTTCGCTGCGATGGTCGATCGCGACGTCGGCGCCTAGCTCGCGGCATACCGCGGCCTTCTCGGGGCCGCCGGCAGTCGCGAGCACGCGCGCGCCCTTCGCGACCCCGAGCTGGATTGCGGCCATCCCGAGCCCGCTGGCTCCCGCGTGCACTAGCAGCACCTCGCCCGGCGCGAGCCGCGCGCGGCGGTAGAGGCCGAGGTGCATCGTGTGGTACGGGATCAGGAACGTGGCTGCCTCGGCGGCGTCGGCGCCGGGCGGCAGATCGAACACAGCGTCGGCGGGCGCGAGCGCGTAGTCCGCGAGCCCGCCGGTCGCCGCCAGCGTGATCGCCACAACTCGACGTCCGAGCCAAGCCTCCGCGCCGGGCCCCGCGGCGTCGACCTCGCCGCACACGTCCATGCCGAGCGTGAACGGCAGCGGCGGCAGCACGGTCACGCGCCGCCCGTAGCAGCGGTCGATGTCATTGAAATTGAGCGACGCCGCTTCGACGCGGATCCGGACCATGCCCGGCCCCGGCTCGGGACGCGGGGTCTCGCGCAGCTCCAGCGCCTCGCTCGGACGCGCGTGACGAACCACCTGCAGTGCTCTCATCGGGCTACCAGCTCTCCACCCACGGCCGCAGGTCGACCTCGAACGACCACGCGCTGCGGGCCTGCGCGTGGAGCGCCCAGTAGGTCTCCGCGATCGCGTCGGGCGCGAGCATCGCGTCGGGCCCGCGCGCGGCGAGCGCTGCGCCGAAGTTCTCGCGAATCCACGGCGTGTCGATCGCGCCGTCGATCACCACGTGCGCGACGTGGATGCCCTCGGGCGCGAGCTCGCGCGCCATGCTCTGCGCCACAGCGCGCAGCCCGTGCTTCGCGCTCGCGAACGCCGCATAGCCGCGTCCGCCGCGCAGGCTGGCGGTCGCGCCGGTGAACAGGATCGTGCCGCGCCCGCGCGGCGCCATCCGGCGCGCCGCCTCGCGCCCGACCAGGAAGCCCGCGAAGCACGCCATCTCCCAGACTTTGGTGAACTTCCGCACGCTCGTCTCGCGGATCGGGAGGTTGATGTTCGCGCCGGGGTTGAATACTACGACCTCGAGCGGGCCCAGCTCGCTCTCGACCTGGTCGAAGAGCCCCACCACCGCGTCCTCGCCGCGGACGTCGGCCTCGAAGCCACGCGCCGAGCCGCCGGCGTCTGCGATCTCCTGGCACAGTGCCTGGATCTCCGCGCCGTGGCGGCGCCTAACGGCCGCTACGCCGTAACCCTCGCGCGCAAACCGCCGGCACAGCGCGCCGCCGAGGCCCGGCCCGGCACCGACGACCAGCGCAACCTTGGGATCCGCCATCGTGCGATCCTCCCCCGGCCCCCCGCGCGCAGAGTACTCCTTCAGTCGCCAAAGCAGGTATCGACGAGGCGGGCCGATGTGAGCCAGGGGTGGCCCTGCGGCACCAGCTTCTTCCTGCCCGCTACCTCCTCGAGCGGAACCGGCGCGATCTGGTCGCCCCGCACCGCGACCATCACCCCGAACTGCTCGCTGTCCACCAGCTCCGCGGCAGCCGTCCCGAGCCGCGTCGAGAGCACGCGGTCGAACGCCGATGGCGTGCCGCCGCGCAGCAGGTGTCCGAGGATGGAGAGGCGCGACTCCTGGCCGGTCAGTGTCTCGAGCTGCTGGGTGAGCTGGAGGGTGTGGTCGGTGTGGTGCTGGTGGAACGCGTCGAGCTGGGCCGAGAAGGAGCGCCGGTCGTCTTTGCCCTTGGCGTCCTCGCGGCCGCGCAACAGCGACTGCACCTGTGCGTGCTGCTCGCGGCTCATCGCGCCCTCCGCCACGGCCACGATGCTGAAGTGCTTGCCCGCCTGGCTGCGCGCCGAGATCGCCGCGGCCACCTTCGCCAGGTCGTACGGGATCTCCGGGATCAGGATCACGTCGGCGCCGCCGGCCACCCCGGCGCCGAGCGTCAGCCAGCCGGCGCGGTGGCCCATCAGCTCCACCACGATGATCCGGTTGTGGCTGGTGGCGGTGGAGTGCAGCCGGTCGATCGCCTCGGTTCCGGTCTGCATCGCGGTGTCGAAGCCGAACGTGACGTCGGTCTGCGCGACG
>CAZPNB010000474.1:0-3272 GCA_964587305.1 uncultured Spirochaetales bacterium
AGATCTCGTCGGGGCGCGCGCGGCGGGCTCGAGAACTGCTGGAGCAGGCGCGCGGATCGGTCGGGGTCCCGACGCTCACCGCGTTGCTGCGCGACCACGGCGAGGGCGGGTCGGTGTGGACGGGTGGCGACGCGGTGCCCGCGGAGGAGCGCTATTTCACGCTGTGCGCCCACAGCGATCCGGTGCACCGCACGGCCGCGAGCCTGGTCGCCGAACTCCCGGCCCCGCGACCTTTCGCGTGGCCCGTTTGGGTGGGCTTTGGTGTTCCGTGCACGGGCATCCTCCTGCCGGTGTATCTGGAAGCGACGCTACCCGGCTGTCTCGCGCGCCACGAGGATGCGCCGGACGCTCCCGCGGCGTGGCCACGCTTCCGACGCCTCGACCGCGCCGCAGCGCAGGATCCCGCGCGCTCGACGCCCGCGCTGCGCGCGGCGTGGGCGCCCGTCGAGCGCGAGATCGAGGTCGAGCGGATCGCGGTCGAGCGCGCAGCGCGCGGAGCCGCCGCGGAACGTGAATTCGATCGCGCTCGGGAGCTGCTCGAGCGCTTCATGGAGCGCACCGTGAGCACTGTGCTGGTGCGGGCCGAAATGCTGACCGCCGGCCTGTCCCGCACCGGCTAGACCCATGGCTCGCTGTTACGCGGTTCGCGCCTCTTCGGACGCGATCAGACGCCGGACTTTGCGGACACCGGGGAAGTACTCCGCGCGCAGATCCCACGGAACGCCGAGCGTGCGGAGGATCTTCCGCTTCGTCGCCTGCCGGCAGGGTCGGCCCTTCTCGATCGCGTGGATCGTGCGCGCCGAGACATCGGCCTTGTCAGCGAGGTCGTTCTGGGTCCATCCCAGCGCTTGTCGGGCGGCTCGAATCCGATTCATGTCACTCACACAGTCATTGGCGACCAGCGCTTCGCATGGTAGCGCCCGACGTGTGGACATGGCTCGATTGGGGTGAATCGACCACTCGGCTCGTCCTCCGGGATCGATGATTTTCTCAATCGATCTAGAGAGATAGAGGAGCGCGCCCGGAAAGATTCCCGGAGGGATTCCCGGTTGCTACCTGCAGAACCCGGTAGCTCCCGGCAGGCGCTCAACCGTCGTTTGGCCCGTGCTTCAATCGGCCCGGCGCAAGAGCGCGTCGGCCGCCTCGGCCTCACGCACGCGGCGCCAGATCCACCACCCGAGCGACCCGATCATCGCGAGCGGCAGAACGCTCAGCAGCACCGTCGTCAGGATGAACGCGTTGCGGCTCTCCTCTCCACCGCCGTAGCAGACCGCGCACGCGGCCGCTGCCTCGGGCAGCAGCGCACCGCATAGCAGCGCGATTGCGATCGACAGCGGGGAGCGACTCATGCGTAGACCAGAAGGTAGAGGATCGGCCACAGGCCGACGACGAAGTACCAGAACACCTGCGCCGCAGCGAAGCTGCTCCCGGCGAGGAAGCCGCCGCGCAGCCTCCCCCACGTCCAGGAGAGCAGCACCAGGCCCGCCACCGCGTGAACGGCGTGCAGGCCGACGATCAGGTAGAAGAAGCTGCCGTGATTGCTCGAAGTGAGGGTGAGGCCCTGCCCGATCATCATCACCCACTCGTAGCCCTGGAACAGCACGAAGAACGCGCCGAGCGCGATCGCGATTGCAAGTGGGCGCAGCGCCCGCGCGTGCGACTCGGCGAACGCGATTCTCGCGCGCCACAGCATCAAGCCGCTCGTCAGCAGCGCCAGCGTATTGAACGCCGTCTCCTCGACCGGAAGCCGCGGCTGGCCGGGCGGCGGCCACGAGCCCAGTGCGCTCGCCTTCAAGATCAGGAAGCCGCTGATCAACCCGGCGAACAGCATCACCTCGGCGATCACGAAGATCAGCATCCCGAGCACCGCGCTCGGCAGCACCGGGGGCGGCCGGGGATCGGTGATGACACGAAGCGCGATGGTGGAGCGGGCCAAGGGGGAGTTGGCCTCCTATTGGTGGGCGGCGGAGCCTTCTTCGGCGTGGTGCGCGGAGGAGCTCTTCTGGGCGACGAAGGGCTTCACCCAGTTGTCGCCTTCCCACTTCATCACGTCCGGGGAAGTGCCGGCGAAGAACAGCAGCACGAACACCAGCATCGTCACGAGCAGATAGATCACGTACTGCCGCTCGATGTCCAGGTGCATGAAATTCTTCGCGACCATGTACGCCTTCACGATCGCGATGCCAAACGCGGTGATCAGCGTGACGACCTTGATCCCGAGGAAGGGCCCCGCGATGCTGATCACCAGCAACACGAGCAGGATGCCCCAGATCTTCAGGTAGTTCGGATGCTCGTGAGCGGTTGCGGCGTGCTCGGACATGGTGCCCTCGTGCTCTGTCGCTATTTCGCGATGTAGAGCAGCGGGAAGAGGAAGATCCAGACGATGTCGACGAAGTGCCAATAGATGCCGATCAGCTCCACGCGATGCAGCTCGCGCCCGTGCTTCGCGTCGGCGGCGACGAACAGCATGATGATCCCGCCGGCGATCACGTGCAGCGCGTGGATCCCGGCGGCCGTGTAGTAGAACGACCAGAAGGTGTTCGACTGGAGCGTGTAGCCGTGGGAGATCTCGCTGGTCCACTCGAAGCCCTTCACGACCAGGAACGTCACCGCCCCCAGGCAGGTGAAGTAGAGCAGCTTCGCCGCCTTCTTCCCGTCGCCGTGCTCCGCAGCCTGGTGGGCCAGCACGGCAGAGAGGCTGGAGGTGAGCAGCACGAAGGTGTTGAAGCCGCCGATCCAGACGTTCGTGACGGCGGCCTGCTCCGCCCACTCGGGGTGTGCCAGGCGCTGCATGATGTAGGAGGCGAGCAGCCCGCCGAAGATCACGATCTCCGACGCCACCACCCACCAGACCGCGAGGCGCCCGGTGGGAATCCCGGCGGCGGTTCGAGTATTCGCAATCGGTCTCATGCGTTTCGCTGCTCCGAGGCGTCGCTCGCCTGACTCGAGTGATCCAACTAATTGGGTGCGTTCTGGGGCCAGTAGTCGTCCGTGCGACCCGGCACGTTGTACTCGTAGGGCCCGCGGTACACCGTCGGCAGCGTCTTCCAGTTTCCGTGCCCAGGCGGCGACTCTGTCGTCCACTCGAGGGTGTTCGACTGCCACGGGTTCGGGCCGGCATCCCTCCCGTTCCGCAGGCTCATGAAGAAGTTGTAGATGAAGATGAACTGGAACAGCAGCATGACCACGAGGCAGGTCGCGGCGAACACTCGCACGTCCTGGTACTGCACCAGCTCGGGAAAGTTCCGGTAGTCGTAGATGCGCCGGTGCTG
>CAZPNB010000475.1:0-3211 GCA_964587305.1 uncultured Spirochaetales bacterium
CATCGACGCGCTCGCCGACGCGGCGCTCGAAGCCGTCGAGCGGCTCGACATCCTGGTGAACAACGCCGGCGTGATCTGGGGTGCTCCGACCTTGGAGTATCCGATGGACGGCTGGGACCGAACCTTCGCGGTCAACGTGCGCGGGCTGTGGCAGCTGTCGCAGCGCGTCGCGCGTCACATGGCCGAGCACGGCGGTGGAGCGATCGTGCACGTGTCATCGATCTCCGGCTTCCGCGGCTCGCTGGAGGAGAAGGAGCCGGCGATCGCCTACAACGCGGCCAAGGGGGCGGTGAACACGCTGACCAAGGACATGGCGGTGAAGCTCGCCCGCTATGGCATTCGCGTGAACTCGATCGCGCCGGGCGCGTTCGACACCGACATGATGGACTACGTGCGCGACGACGCGGAGAAGCTGCGCGGTTTTCTCGCCCAGATTCCGCTCGCGCGCCCGGGCGGCGAGGACGACGTGAAGGGCGCCGCGGTGTTCCTGGCCAGCGATGCCGCGGCCTACGTCACCGGGCACAACCTGATCGTCGACGGCGGCTGGCTGGTGCGGGGGTAGGGCGGATCAGGCCGAAGGCCGTAATCCGCCGAGCAATAACAATGGCGGATTACGCTGCGCTAATCCGCCCTACGAAATCTACCCACCGGCGCGCTTGACGGTGTAGCCCTTCGCCTCGAGCTCGCTGATCACGGCGTCGCGGTGATCGCCCTGGATCTCGATCACACCGTCCTTCACCGTGCCGCCACTGCCGCAGCGCCGCTTGAGCTCGCCGGCGAGCTCGCGGAGAGCATCGGAAGCGAGCGGAACGCCGTCGATCGTCGTCACCGGCTTGCCGCGGCGCCCGGCGATCTCGCGGCGCACGCGCACCACGCCGTCGCCGCGCGGCGCGCGCGGATTCTCCCGGCACACGCACTGTTTTACAGCCCGCCCGCAGTGCGGACAGGTGCGGCCGTGCTGGCTCGAGTAGACGATCCGGTCGCGGCTCACGATGCGCAGAGCCGCCGGTGCTCGGTCATCGCGCAGCGGTCCTGGACGACGGCGATCCCCAGGCGCTCGAGCTGCGCGGCGCAGGCGTCGTGTCGGATGCCCTGCTGCAGCCACACACAGCGGGGACGCCAGGCCAGCGCGGTGATCTCGTCGACGTGCGCGGGCAGGCTGGCGGCGGCGCGGAACACGTCGATCATGTCGACCGGGCCCGGCAACGCCGCGAGGTTCGGCCAAGCCGCCGCATCGCCCCAGCGCGACAGCTTCGGATTCACCGCCACCACCGCGTAGCCCGCGCGGACCAGATAGCGCGGCACGCTCCACGCGTCCTCACGCGGATCCGCCTTCGCACCCAGCACCGCGATCGACCGCGTGCTCTCGAGCACGCTGCGCAGCTCCGCATCGCTCTCGAGAGGCACTGTCGGATCTCCTCGACACCCGCAGGGGTGGCCGATACTGTACCCGGCCATGCCGAACGCCCGCCTGCTCGTCCCGGCCGTGATCGGATTGTGGTGCGCGGCGTCGGGCGCGCCGGTCGCGGCGCTCGAGGATCCCGCTGCGCGCGCCCAGGTGACGCGTCTCGACAACGGGCTCGTCGTCGTCACGCTCGAGGACACCGCAACGCCGGTCGTCTCGTTCCAGATGTGGGTGAAGGTCGGGTCGCGCGACGAGTCGGGCTACACCGGGCTCGCGCATCTCTTCGAACACATGATGTTCAACGGGTCGGAGCACCTCGGCCCCGAACAGCACGCGCAGCTCGTCAGCGCGCGCGGCGGCGCGATCAACGCCTACACGAGCAACGACCAGACCGTCTACTTCGACGACGTCACCCGCGAGTCGCTGCCGCTGGTGATCGACCTCGAGTACGAGCGCCTCGCGTACCTCGACATCAGCGAGGAGTCCCTGAAGCGCGAACGCCAGGTCGTCCTCGAAGAGCGGAGCCTGCGCACCGAGGACACGCCGATGGGTCGGGCTTACGAGGCGCTGCTGGCGCTGTTGTGGCAGGCGCTGCCGTACCGCACGCCGGTGATCGGCTGGCGCAGCGACCTCGAGAAGGCGGCGGTCGAGGTGTGCCGCGAGTTCTTCGCGACCTACTACGCGCCCAACAACATCGTCGTCGCGATCGCCGGCGACTTCGACACCGCCGACGCGCTCGCCCGGCTCGAGCGGACCTTCGGGAAGCTGCCGGCGGCCGAGGTGATTCCGCGCAACCCGACCGAGGAGCCCGAGCAGAGGGGCGAGCGGCGCGCGACCGTGCATTTCGACCTGCGCGGCCCGGTGCTGGCTGCCGCCTGGCACGCTCCGGCGACCGGACACCCGGACGGCGAGCCGCTCGACGTGCTGTCGCAGATCCTGTCCGACGGTCGTTCGAGCCGGCTCTACCGCAGCCTGGTGCACGAGGCGGAGATCGCGCTGTCGGCCTCGGGTGGCTACTGGGAGATGAACGACACCGGAGCGTTCCTGGCGATCGCCGGCGTCCGTCCGGGCCAGAGCATCGATCGGGTCGAGCAGCTCTTCTTCGCCGAGATCGAGCGCGTGCGCCGCGAGCCGGTCAGCGCGGCCGAGCTCGAGAAGGCCAAGCGCCAGCTCGAGGTCTCGCTGGTGAACGGGCTCGCGACGAGTCACGCGCTCGCGGCGCGGGCCGGCCAAGACATCGCCACGTTCGGTCGCATTCGCCCGCTCGACGAGCGGCTCGAGCGGATCCGTGCGGTGACGGCCGACGACGTGCGGCGCGTCGCGCGCACCTACCTGGTCACCGACCAGCGCAGCGTCGTGCACGTGGTGGCGCCGCCGCAGGAAGCCGGGGACGGCGCTTGAGGCGGGCCCGCGTTGCCGCGCTCGTGTGCTCCACTTCGCTCGTGTTCGGCTGTGGTGCGCTGACGTCGCTGCTCGCGCCGAAGCCGGCGTGGGAGCTTCCCGCGCCGCCGGCCTCCGACCGCCCGATCACGCGCGACGGCGCGCTGACGCGCGTGGAGTTCGAGAGCGGCCTGCGTGTGCTCGTGCACGAGGACCCCCGTCTCCCGCGCGTGGCGATCTCCGTGACCGTGCGGCGCGGCGCGGCGTCCGAGCCTCCCGAGCAGGCCGGCGCGGTCTCGTTCATGGCCGAGCTGCTCGAGCGCGGCGCCGGAGATCGCGACGCGCTCGCCTACGCCGAAGCGGTCGACGCGCTCGGCGCGAGCTTTGCCGCGAGCGCCGACTGGGACAGCGCCGGTGTGGCGATCT
>CAZPNB010000476.1:0-10796 GCA_964587305.1 uncultured Spirochaetales bacterium
ACGTCGAGCCCGTCGAAGCGGCTACCGGCGACCGCCTCGGTGGCGAGCTGCCGGAACACGAAGTCGTCGACCGCCTGGGCGGGTACGTCGCCCATGCCGAGCAGCCGCGCCGCGAGCGCTGACAGCACTTGCCAGGTCTCGGGCCGCTCCGGCGGCGCCGGCACGATCGGCCACGACCACTTCGCGACGTTGCGCACCGACAACAGGTAGATGCCGAGCTCGTAGCCCGACTGCTCCGACGGCGCAGGCGTCGGCAGGATCAGATGTGCGTGGCGCGTGGTCTCGTTGATGTAGAAGTCGATCGCGACCAGGAAGTCGAGCCCGGCGAACGCGCGCTCGAGCTGAAGAGAGTTGGCGGCGCTGCGCAGCGGATTCGTCATCAACAGGATCATCGCGCGCACCTGGCCGGGGCCGGGCGTCAGCATCTCCTCCGCCATCGCCGACGACGGGATCTTGCCCTCCACCTCGGGCTGGCCGCTGACGCGGCTCGTCCAGCGCCCCATCTCGAAGCGGTTCTTCGGAAGCGCGGCGTCGATCGGAGCGGCTGGCGTCGTGAACATCACGCCGCCCGGGCGATCGAGATTGCCGGTCAGCAGGTTCACCAGATCGACGCCCCAGCTCGCGAGCGTGCCGAACTCCTGCACGCAGGTGCCGAGGCGGCCATAACACGCCGCCGACTCGGCGGCCGCCTGCTCGCGAGCCAGCCGCCGGATCTCGTGGGCCGGAATCCCGCAGAAATCGGCAACCGCCTCCGGCGCGAACTCACGCGCCAGCGCCTCCACCTCGTCCAGACCGTTCACGCGGCCGGTGGCCGCGCCGAGCCGCACCAGGCCCTCGTCGAAGAGCGTGTGCACGAGCGCGAGCAGGAACGACGCGTCGCTGCCCGGCCGGATGAAGTGGTGCTCGCTCGCGAGCTTCGCGGTCTCGGTGCGGCGCGGGTCGACCACGATCAGCTTGCCGCCGCGCGCGATCACGCGCTTCAAGCGCCCGGGCGCGTCGGGCATCGTCATCAGGCTGCCGTGCGAGATGGCAGGATTCGCGCCGATCACGAGCAGGTGATGAGTGCGGTCGATGTCCGGCACCGGCACGGCCATCGGGAACTGCCGGCCGAACATGAGGCCCGTCGAGACGATCTTCGGCAGCGTGTCGATTGCCGACGAGTTGAACAGGCTCTTGCTCGCGAGCGCGTGCGAGAGCACCGGCCGGTACAGCAGCGCGCCGAGGTCGTGGACCACCGGGTTGCCCTCGTACATGCCGATCGCGTCGTTCCCGTGCTTCGCTCGGACGTCGAGCAGTCGGGTTGCCACCTCCTCGTACGCTTCCACCCAGGAGATCTCCTGCCAGCCGTCCGCCGTGCGCCGCACCGGCATCCGGAGCCGATCCGGGTCGTGGTGCAGCTCCTTGAGCCCGTGCGCCTTCGGGCACACGAAGCCGCGCGAGAACGGGTCCTGCTTGTCGCCGCGGACGCTGGTGATCGCGTCGCCCTCGACCGAAACGGCCAGCCCGCAAGTGGCCTCGCAGAACGGACAGACCCGGTGGACGGTGTGGCGCTCCGGCACGGTGAACGACCTCGCAGCAGGGTGTGTGGCTCCAGAGTCGGCGAGATCCGGCGCGCGCGAAAGGGCCAGTTTCGCGCCGAAACCGCGGGCCACCCGGGCCTGCTAGCCGCGGTAACGCGCCAGCGCCCCCGCCAGCTCGCCGGCCACCGCTTTGCGCAGCGGCTCGGGCTCGAGCACCAGCGCGCCGTCGCCGAACGACAGGATCCAGGTGCGCAGCTCGGCGGTGCCGCCCACCTCCATCGCCAGCTCCACGCGTCCGCGCGGGCGCGGCGACAGCTTCTGGCTCGGATGCCAGGTGCGCTCGGCCACGTAGTCGGCCCAGCGCGGCTCGAACAGGATCCGCACCACGGTCGCCGGCTCGGCGATCACGCCGAACGACGACCCGATGTAGCGCTCGAAGTCGAAGCCGGCGGCGATCGCGAAGCGCCGCGGGGTTGCATCGATCGCGCCGATCCGATCCACCGCGAACGTGCGCAGCTCGCCCGACTTGTGATCGTGGCCCACCACGTAGAGGCCGCCGCTGCGATACCAGACGCGATACGGGTCGAGCGTCCGCGACGAGACCGCGCCGGTGCTACCGGTGCGGTAGCGGATCCGCACGCTGCGCTGGGAGAGCACCGCGTCGTTCAGCGTGCGGATCGTCTCGCGCAGGTGCGCGTAGCTCTTGTGCGGTCCGGGCAGCACCCGGAATGCATCGCCGAGCCGCGCCAGGTAGTCGGCCAGCTCCGGTCCGAGGCCGGCGCGGATCTTGGCGAGTGCCGAGCGGATCGAATCGTGGAAGACCGTGCCCTCGAGCACACGCAGCAGATCCTCGCCGAACGCCAGCGCCAGGATCTCGTCGGGCGTGAACGGCACGTCGCCGAGCCGGAACGTGTCGAGGAAGCGATAGAAGACCCGGCCGTCGCGCTTCTCGCTGATCACCGGGAAGCCCGCCAGCATCAGCGCGTCGAGATCGCGGTAGACGGTGCGGCGCACCACCTCGAGCTCACCGGCCAGGTCGTCGAGCGCAACCCCGGCGCGGCTCTTCGCGAGGCGCTGGATCAGCTGCCACTGCCGCGCGAGCTGAAGACCCCTCACCTAATCCTCGAAGAACCGCACCAGCTCGTCCTCCTGCGCCGCGGCATCGCGGTAGCCCAGCTCGGTGAGCGGTGCGAGGAAGTCGCCGTCGAAGAGCAGATAGGAGAAGAGATCCGACTCGGCGGTGCGGTTCTTGCCGGAGCCGAGGCCGCGCATCGCGAGCCGGAAGAACGGCGAGCGCAGCGACGCGTGCGGGATCGTTTGCAGCACGTCGGCGGCCAGCGCGCCGAGGTCGGCCGACGGGCGGATCACCACGTCGTCGATCACGCGGAAGCGCTGGCCGCGCGCGCTCTCCGAGACGGCGTTCAGCCGGTCGAGGTAGGTCGGGCCGAACGCGCGCTCGCTGTCGCGGATCATCTCGTTCATCACGCGCATGCGCGCGAGGTCGGAGTCGACGTGATCGAGCAGTATCGAGTTGAGGATCTTCCCGAAGATGAAGAAGGGGTTCGCGTAGTCGTCGACGCGGTGACTGGCGAGCGTCGCGGCGTGGGCCTCCCCTGCGTGCTGACGCAGCGCGACGACCAACACGCGATCGGCGCCGAGGCGCAGCGCCGGCGCGAGCGGTGTGTTCAGGCGCAGGCCGCCGTCGGCGTAGTAGGTGCTCGCGATCCGCACGGCCGGAAAGAGCAGCGGGATCGCCGCGCTGGCGAGCGCGTGGGTCGGACGCAGGTGGGTGAGCTGCGGGACGATCGATGGGTCGCGCGTCCAGCCGGGCAGCTCGCGGTCGCGCGACTCGAGGAACACCACGACCCGGCCGGTGGCGATCTCGGTGGCGGCGACGGCCACCGCGCCGACGTGGCCCTCGTTGATGTTGCTGCGGATCCGCCGCCACGGCACCGCGCGCACCACCATCCGCTCGAGCAGCCGCGTGTTCAACACGCCGTAGATGCGGTCCGGCGCGCTCGCGGCGCGAAAGACTTCGCCCATCTGGCGCATCCCGAGCACGCGCCGCGCGAGGTCGAACATGTCACGGCGGCTGAACGGAAGCACCTGCTCGATCTTCATCGAACGCCAGAAGTCGACGAGCTGCAGCCCGCGACTCGGGCCCTGCTGTGCGGTGGCCGCCATGTAGCAGGCGTGGATCGCGCCGACCGACGTGCCGCACAGGATGTCGAACGCGGGTGGGCGCCCGATCCGGCGCGGCAGCTCCTCGACCAGGTAGCGCACGACGCCCGCCTCGTAGGCGCCGCGCGCGCCGCCTCCGGAGAACACCAGCGCGCGGCGCGGGCGGCGCCCGGCGCTGGCGAGCGGCTCGACGCGCGCTTCAGCCAACCCGCTCGACGTACGCGTGGGTCCGCGTGTCCACCCGGACGCTCTCCCCTTCCTTGATGAAGAGCGGCACCTGGATGACCGCGCCGGTCTCGAGGGTGGCGGGCTTCGTGGCGCCCGACGCGGTGTCGCCTTTCAGGCCCGGATCGCATTGGGCCACGATCGCGATGATGAACGCGGGCAGCTCGACGTTGATCGGCTTGTCGCGCCAGAACACGACATCGACCTCGAGGTTCTCCTTCAGGTACTTGCGGGCGTCGCCGATCTGCTCGCTCGTGAACGGGTACTGCTCGAACGACTCCTGGTCCATGAAGATGAACTGCTCGCCGTCCTGGTAGAGGTACTGCATCCGCTTGTCGTCGACCTCGGCCTCGTCGAGGCGCTCGCCGGAGCGGTACGTCCTGTCGAGCACGCGGCCGGTGCGGAGATTCTTGATTTTGGTCCGCACGAACGCGCCGCCCTTCCCGGGCTTCACGTGCTGGAAGTAGATCATCACGAACGGCTCGCCGTCGATCTCGACTTTGAGCCCGTTCCGGAACTGCGAGGTATCGACCGCCACGGGAGCTCCTGAGGGATCGCGGAGTCTAGCGGCAACCCGTGGGGATCGCTGGAGTGCGGTTGGGAGAGGTGGATCGGGCAGGCTTGCTGCGTCCTGGAGGCAGGCTCGAAACCGCGACTATTATCAGGCGCTCAGCGAGCGCAGCTCTTCGAGTTCCCGGCCGCCGAGCGCCTGGAGCTGGTCGAGGAGTTCTGGGACGGCATCGGCGATAAGGACGAGGCCCTCGTACTGACCGACGCGCGGCGCGAGGACCTCGAGCGACCGCTGGCCGAAGCGAATACTCCCGCGATGCTGCCGGTGACGAGTGCGCGCTTCCCCTTCAGCTGCAAGTCCATGTCGGGCTCCGAAAATCGCGTGCGGTGCGAGCGTTCGAGCTCAGTGACGTCGCCGCGTCGCAAGATGCGCGCGACGCATTGCGCTCTGTGCGCGGCGCTCCGCCGCCGAGAATGCAGGTTGCGCCGGATGCAGGTGCTGGCGAATCTCCGCCATGCGAGACTCCTCCTGGAGGGACGCACTGTAACGGCGCACATGCCGCCCACGAGGCGGGTCCGGGATACTCCGCGACGGGCGGCGCTCATGGGCGGAATCCAGCCTCTGCCGCTTCGAAGATCATCTCCCGCTGCACCTCGTTTGCGCCTTCACCCCATTCGAAGACCTTGCAGTCCCGGTAGAGGCGCGAGACGGCGCTCTCCGCCATGAAGCCCTGGGCGCCGTGCAGGTGGAGCGCGCGCTCGGCGAGCCGCGTGGCTGCCTCGGAGGCCATGAGTTTCGCGATCGAGGCCTCGGTGTCGATCGGGAGCCCGGCGGCGAGTCGCGTCGCGGCGACGTAGACGAGGGTGCGCGCTGCCGCGAGCTGCGCCGTCATATCGGCGAGCGCGAAGCGGACGGCTTGGAGCCTGGCGAGGGGAGCCCCGAACTGCTCGCGCGTCTGCGCATGCCCGAGCGCTGCGTCGAGCGCGGCGCGTCCGAGCCCGCACGCGAGCGCGCCTCCGTAGATGCGACCGTGGGACAGCACAGCGAGGCTCGAGCGGAAGCCAGTGTGTTCGCTTCCTACGAGTCGCTCGCACGGCACGCGACAGCCGTCGAAGTGCAGCTCGCCCATGTCGGAGGCGCGCATGCCGAGCTTGCGCATCGGGGAGCGAGCGAGTCCCTGCGAGTGGCCATCGACGAGCAGGAGCGATAGCCCCGCCATGCGCCCGGGCTCTCCGCTCATGCGCGCCACGACGACGAGGTGGTCGGCGATCGTCCCGTTGGTGATGTAGAGCTTTGCGCCATCGAGCACGTAGTGATTGCCCTCGCGCCGCGCACGCAGCCGCGCGCGCGTCACGTCGGCGCCTGCGTCGGGTTCGGCGTAGGCCCAGGCGCCGATCTGCTCGCCGCGCAGGAGCGGCGGAAGGAAGCGGCTCGCCAGCGCCGGCGAGGCGAGTGCCGCGAGCGCCCCAGCCGCGAGCGCGGAGTGCACGTACACGCCGAGCGCTACCGCCGCGGAGGCGCGCGCCAGCTCCTCGAGCAGGAGCGCACGCTCGATCGGGCCGCCTCCGGATCCCCCGTGCTGTTCCGGAAAGCCGATTCCCAGCCAGCCGAGCCCTCCGAGCGCTTGGAGGATCTCGCGCGGAAAGCGCTCCTCCTCGTCCCAGCGACGCGCGTGGGGCGCGATCTCACGCGCGGCGAAGCGCTCGAACTCCGCGCGCATTGCGCGCTGTGCGGGGTCGAGTTCAAGCACCACGGAACTCGGGCAGCCGCTTCTCGGCGAACGCGCGTACTCCCTCGCGATGATCTTCGCTCAGGATGCAGTGCACCTGCGCAAAGATCTCGAACTCGAACTCCTCGTCCATGCTCGCAGAGAGCGAGCGGTGGATCGCGCGTTTCGTCCAGCGCTGCGCGATCGGCGGACCGCTCGCGAGCAGTTGCGCCCAGCGCGCGACCTCTTCGCCGAACTCATCGCCCGCTACGACCCGGTGCACGAGCCCGAGCTCGTGCGCCTCCGCAGCATCCACGAGGCGCCCGGTGAACATCAGCTCCGCGGCGGCGCCGAGCCCGACCAGGCGCGGCAGGAACCAGCCCGTCGCCATGTCGCAGCCGGCCAGTCCGATGCGCGTAAACGGCGCTCCCAGTCGCGCGCCGGAGGCGGCGATGCGCAGGTCGCAGGCCATCGCGAGCCCGAAGCCTCCACCCACCGCGTCGCCGTGCAGAGCTGCGAGCACCGGCTTGTCCATGGCGACGATCGTCCGGATCGGGTCCAGGTAGCGCCGCACGATCGGCTCCCAGTCCGTCGCGGCGCGGGTCACCATCTCGGCCTGGTCCGCGCCCGCGCAGAAGACCCGGCCTGCGCCGGCGAGCACGACCACGCGCGCCGGGGAGTCCGCGGCCTCGCGCAGGCGCGCGACGAGCTGGTCCACGGTGTCGAGGGCGAGCGTATTGAGGCGCTTGGGCCGGTTCAGCGTGACGGTGGCAACGCCGTCCGCGAGCTCGAGAAGGACGTCGTTGCTCATTGCAGGGCCTCCTGTCCGGGCAACAGAACGGTTCGCGCAGGTCGAGGCGGCTCGCTGAAGACACGCGGGCCCTCCGCCAGCGGGAGCCGCCGGGCGATCGAGCGCGAGGTGTCGATGCGCCCTGCGGCGATCAGCGCGATCACCGTGCGGATCTCGGCAAGCGTCGAGCCGAAGGCGCCGCGCACCGCGAGCTCTTTCGCCACAAAGCGCGCGAGCGGTGGCAGGCGCGGTCGATCGGCGCCCACGCCGACCAGCACGAGGCGCCCGCCCGGCGCGAGCGCGGCGAGCGCCAGCTCGACGGACTCCGCGCGTCCGACGCACTCCAGCGCAAGCGTGGTGCCGTGCGCGACTGTGCTGAGCGCGCGCCGCGGATCGTCGTGCTCGCCCGGATCGAACGCCGCATCGGCGCCCACGGCGAGAGCGGCCTCGCGCGCCGCGCCGGATGGATCGACGGCCACGACGCGCCCCGCACCGAGCGCGCGCGCGATCAACACCGCGTGCAGGCCGACGCCCCCCGCGCCCACCACGACGACGTTCTCCCCCGCGCGCAGCTTCGCGACCGAGCAGAGCGCGTGGAACGGCGTCGCGATCGCGTCGGTCGCAATCGCCCCGACAGCATCCTCGACCGCCTCGGGCAACTCCACCAGGCCCGCGGAGGGCAGCGCGACCAGCTCGGCGAAGCCGCCCGGGCGGCCCATGCCGAGTACGGTGGCGCGGGCGCAGCGATTGGCCCGCCCCGCCTCGCACGCCGGGCAGGCTCCGCAAGCGGCCTGCCCCCAGCTGACGACGCGATCGCCGAGCTGCCAGCCCGTCACGCCGGCGCCGCATTCCACGACGCGGCCGGCGATCTCGTGACCGGGAATCGTGCCAGCCGGAACGCCGAGCTCGCCCGCGACGATGTGATGGTCCGTCCCGCACACGCCCACCGCCGCGACTCGGACCACCACCTCGCCGCCGCCGGCCACGGGCGCGGAGACTTCGCGCAGCTCGAGCATATGCGGACCGCGGTAGACGAGCGCTCGCACGCGCTCAGCCGCCGAGGCCGAGTCGGCGATCGATGATGTTGCGCTGGATCTGGCTGGTGCCGCCACCCAGCTCGCCACCGCGCGCCTCGAGCAGTCGGCGCACGCAATGGGAGTCCGCCTCGTAGCCGAGTGCGCCCGCCGTCTGCATCGCCGCGTTCGTGACGCGCCCCGCCATGTTCGTGGCGAACAGCTTCGCCATCGAGGCTTCGAGCGGGCACGGGCCTTCGAGGTCGCGCTTGCGCGCCGCCGACCAGATCAGCATGCGCGCTGCGTTGATGTCGGTGAGCGCGTCGGCGAGCGGATGGCCGATGCCCTGATAGCTGCCGATCGGTCTTCCGTACTGCTGGCGCTCTTTTGCGTAGGCGACGGCGTCGTCGAGCGCAGCCTGGGCCACGCCGACCATCTGGGCCGAGGCGGCGGTCCGCTCGATGTCCATCAGGCGCGCGAGGTTCAACCAGCCCTCGTCCCGCTCGCCGAGCCGCGCGTCATCGTCCACCTCCACGGCCTCGAAGCGCACGTCGGCGACCCAAAGGGCCTTCATCGCCGCGAAGCGCCGGCGCTGAAAACCCATGCCGGGCGTGCCCCGCTCGACCAGGAACAGCGTGATGCCGCGCTGGCGCGAGCTCCCGAAGCTGCCGGTGCGCGCCGCGGTGATCACGACGTCGGCGCACTCGGCGCCCGAGATCGGGCCCTTGCGTCCGTCGATCCGCCAAACCTCCCCGGTGTGCTTCGCGGTCGTGAGCATCCCCGCGAAGTCGGAGCCGGCCGCGGGCTCCGACATCGCGAGCGCGAAGCGCGTCTCCCCGGTCGCGATCCGCGGGAGCAGCCGCTCGCGTTGCTCCTGCGTTCCGCAGATGTGCAGCGCGTGGCTCCCGAAGATCGTTCCCGAGATGTAGAGCGTGGACAGCGAGATGCAGGTCTTCGCGACCTCCTCGACGAACACGCACAGGTCGAGCACGCTGCCTTCGCGACCACCGTATTCGGTGGGGACGGGGATACCGGTCCAGCCGCGCTTGCCACACTCGCGCCAGAACTCCTCGGGGAACTCCTCGTCGCGCTCCATCTGCAGCACGCGCTCCGGCGGATACGCGCTGTCGAGGTATTCACGCACCTCGGCTTTGAGCGCGCGCTGCTCGGGGGTGAGGAACACGTCCATCTCAGGCACCTCCTCGAGGCTCGATCTTGAAGACGCGAAGCGCGTTGTCGCGCAGGATCTTTCGCGTCGCCTCGGGCGAGAACCCGCAGGCGTAGACGTCGTCCGCAGTGCGCTTGAACGGCAGCAGCGGGTAGTCCGTTCCCCAGATCAGCTTGTCCTGCCCGTAGCCGCCGGCGAACTCGCGCAGGCGCGGCGGCCAGTGCCGCGCAGGCCTCGCGGAGGTCTCGACGTACACGTTCGGGTGCTTCCAGGCGAGGACCATCATCTCTTCCTCCCACGGGTTCCCGACGTGTGTGCCGAGGATGCGCAGCTCGGGAAAGGTGAGAGCGACCTCGTCGAGGTAGATCGGTCGCCCGCACTCGGACGGGAGCAGCGGGCCCGTGTGGCCGACCTGGATCGCGAGCGGGATGTCGTACTCGCAGCAGGCCACGTAAAATGGCCAGTACATGCGGTGCGTCGGCGGGGGCGCCGTCGTGCGCCCGTCGCCGTACTGGTACGGCTCGAGCCGGAACGCGCGCATGCCGAGCTCTTCGACGCAGCGGCGAAACTCGTGCATGGCGGGCATCGGATCGCGGATGTCGACGGTGAAGCAGCCAGAGAAGCGGTCGGGCGCCTCCGCGACGTACTTCGCGGTCTCGTCGTTGGTGACGATCCAGGTGTCGAGGAACTTGAAGGACGAGATCACCGCGATCTCGACGCCGCCTTCGTCCATCTCGGCGAGCACTTCACCGACGCTGAAGCCGCGCCGGAAGCGCTCCTCCACTCCGTACTTGCGGAAGATGTGCCAGAACGAGTCCGGCCAGCGCCTGGCGGTGTCGGGCGACATGATGGATGCCCAGGCGTCGACCGCGCCGACGCGTTCTCTTGCTGCCATGTCTCCTCCCGAAAGCGTGTGCGTTCAGACCAGCGCGCGCGCGATCAGCTCGCGCATCACTTCTGATGTTCCGGCCCCAATCGAGAAGCCGGCGAGGTCGCGGTAGTAGCGGGGGATGGGCGACTCCTCCATCTGCCCGAATCCACCGTGGAGCTGGAGCACCTCCGCGGCGACGGCCTGTGCGGCCGAAGCGGCGTGCAGCTTCGCCATCGAGACGGCGACCTCGCTCGCGGGATCTCCTCGCCCCAGCAGGTAGGCTGCCTGGTGCGTGAGCAGGCGCGTCGCCTCGAGCCGCGTCGCCATCTCGGCGAACCGGTGTCGCCACGTCTGATATTCGGCGAGCGATGCGCCGAAGACTTTGCGCTCGCGGGCGTAGGCGAGACCCAGGTCGAGCAGGCGTTCCATGGCGCCGACCGCGAAGGCCGCGATCACGAGCCGCTCGCCGGCGAAGTGCGACAGGATGTAGCGCATGCCGCGTCCCTCTTCGCCTACCAGGTTGCGCACCGGCACGTGGCACTCGTCGAAGAAGAGCTCGGCCGTATCCGATGCGCGAGAGCCGAGCTTGTCGAGTCGGCGGCTCACCGAGAAGCCCGGCGTGTCGGTGGGGAAGACGATCAGCGAGATTCCGCGCGCCCCCGCCTCGCCCGTGCGCACGGCGAGCGAGATGAAGTCGGCGCGGGGCCCGTTGGTGATGAAAGTCTTCTGACCCGAGATCACGAAGTCGCTGCCCACGCGCCGCGCGCGCGTGCGCAGCGCGGCCACGTCGGAGCCGGAGCCGGGCTCGG
>CAZPNB010000477.1:0-2639 GCA_964587305.1 uncultured Spirochaetales bacterium
CGGCGCGTGCGATTGGGCAACAGGCCGCCGAGGAGGTCCTTGAACTGCATGCCCAGCTCTTCGACACCTGAGGGCGTGAACAGAGAGATGCTGGGGCCGGCCCCACCCCCTTCCGGGAGCTCGACCTCCACCTCGCGCTCGTCGAGGAGCCCTTTGCGCAGCATCCGGCGCAGCTTCTCGCGCGTGGAATCGGCCGGCAGGGCGCTGCCTCCCGGCGCCGGAAACGCGATCACCGGGCTGGCCGCGTCCGCGGCCACCGGCGGCGCGTTCGGCCCCGGCAAGAGCGCGTCGAGCAGCCGCTCCTCGGCGCGCTGCTCCGCCGTGGCGTGCACCGCGCGTTTCTCCTCCTCGAGCACGAGTGCTATGCCGAGCTCGGTGAGATCGCGCACGATCGACTCGACATCACGGCCGACGTAGCCCACCTCGGTGAACTTGGAGGCCTCGACCTTGAGGAAAGGCGCCTGGGCCAGCTTCGCCAGCCGGCGCGCCACCTCGGTCTTCCCGACGCCGGTCGGACCGATCATGATGATGTTCTTCGGCGCGATCTCGTCGCGCAGCTCTTCCGGCACCTGCTGGCGCCGCCAGCGATTGCGCAGCGCGATCGCGACCGCGCGTTTCGCCTCGGGCTGACCCACGATGTAGCGGTCGAGCTCGGAAACCACTTCGCGCGGCGTAAAGCTTCGCAGGTCGGTCACGGGAGGACTTTTACCGTAACACGATCGTTCGTGTAGATGCAGATCTCGGCGGCGATCAGCAGCGCGCGCTCGGCGATCTCGGCGGCGCCGAGCCCGGTGTTCTGCAGCAGCGCCCGGGCCGCGGCAAGCGCGTAGGAACCGCCCGAGCCGATCGCAGCGATCCCGTCGTCCGGCTCGATCACGTCGCCGTTGCCCGAGACCACCAGCACGCTGTCCAGGCTGCCCACCAGCAGCATCGCCTCGAGCCGCCGCAGCACGCGATCGGTGCGCCAGTCCTTTGCCAGCTCGACGACGGCCCGGCGGACGTTGCCGGGATGCGCATCGAGCTTCGCCTCCAGCCGTTCGGTGAGCGCCATCGCGTCGGCTGCGCCGCCGGCGAAGCCGATCAGCGCCTGCCCGTTCGCGGAGGCACGCACCTTCTGGGCCGCTGACTTCACGACCGCGTCGCCGAGCGTCACCTGGCCGTCCGACGCCAGCGCGACCTGGCCGTCGCGCGAGACGGCGATCACGGTGGTCGAACGCACGGCTGCGCCGGTCATCTTCCGATCCTTTCCGATGGCGCGCGACGCGAGGTCGCCGGGGTGCGCCGCGCACGCGGGTGGGAGCGATCGTACACCTCCGCCAGCCGTTCCATCGAGACGGCGGTGTACTTCTCGGTGGTGGCCAGGCTCGCGTGTCCCAGCAGCTCCTGGATCTCGCGCAGATCCGCACCCATGTCGAGCAGATGCGTGGCGTAGCTGTGGCGCAGGCGGTGGGGGTGGACGCGATCGGTCAGCCCGGCGGCGCGCGCACGGCCCCGGAGCACGCGGCGCACGTCGCGCACACCGAGCCGGCGCAACGCGCCGCCGCGCGGACGCAGCGCCGTGAACAGCGGCGCCCCGGGCTTCCGGCCCGCGGAGCGCGCGCCGAGATAGGCGTCGAGCGCGCGTCGTGCCTCCCGCGGCAGCGGCACCACCCGCTCGACGCCGCCCTTGCCGAGCACGCGCACGTCACCCCGTTTCAGGTCGACGTCGCGCACGTCCAGCTGCGCGAGCTCGGAGACACGCAGCCCGGCGCCGTAGAGCAGCTCCACGAGCGCGCGGTCGCGCGGCTCCTGGTCGCGATGGTTGCCGCCGCGAGCCGCCGCGGCGGCCGACGGCGCGTGCTCGATCAACGCCACGCAGTCGTCGACCGCGAGCGGCCGGGGCAGTCGCTTCGGCGCGCGCGGCGCAGGAATCCCGTCTGATGGATCGGCGCCACTCCATCCCGAGCGGATCGCGAAGCGGAAGAAGGTGCGCAGCGAGGCCAGCTTGCGGCCCACCGTCGCCGGATGGCGGCGCCCGTGCAGCGACGCCAGGAAGTCGCGAACCTGCTCACCGCTGGCGGCGCTGGCACGCGGTGTCGCGCCGAGGAACGCGAGAAACTGGCGCACGTCCGCCAGATAGGCGCGACACGTGTGGGGTGACATGTTGCGCTCGTCGCGGAGGTGGACCGCGTAGGCAACGAGCTCGCGCTCGGCGCTGGCTGTGCGGTGCGCGGTCATGCGTCGCCGGGCGCGACCCGCGCGGAGTAGACGGAGATCGCATCGAGCGCACGGTGGGCGAAGCGCTCGTAGCGATCGCGGCGCGCGAGCCGCGGGGAGCCCTCGAGCGCCGGGAACAGGCCGAAATTGACGTTCATCGGCTGGAAGCGATCCGGATCAGCCGCGGCGAGGAAACCGAGCAGCGCGCCGTGCGCCGTCGTCGGATCGGGGTGCGGGGCCGCCTGGCCGCGCTCTGCGAACGCCACCTGGATGCCCGCCAGGAGCCCGAGCGCCGCCGACTCCACGTAGCCCTCGACCCCGGCGATCTGTCCGGCGACGTAGACACCCGGAAGCCGGCGCAGCTCCAGCGTCGGACCGAGATGGCGGGGCGCATTCAGGTAGGTGTTGCGGTGGACGGAGCCGTAGCGCGCGAACACCGCTCG
>CAZPNB010000478.1:0-4938 GCA_964587305.1 uncultured Spirochaetales bacterium
AGCCGGTGTCGACATCATCGACCACGCCGACCGGATCGACGCCGACGGCATCGAGGCGGTGCTGAAAGCCGGCGCGTCGATCACGCCCAGCCTGCTCTGGAGCGCGCGCTTCCTGCAGTTCGCCGAGAGCTGGAACTACGCGATGGGACCGTTCCCGATCGGCGAAGGCTTCGCCGAGACGCCGCAGCAGGTGCAGACTCGGCTGCGCGGTGTGCGCGAAGATTTCGAGTACACCTGCGCGATCCTGCCCGAGCTGGCGAAGGCCGGCGTGAACCTCGTGTGCGGCGACGACTTCGGCTTCGGCCTGATGCCGCACGGCGACTACGTGTCCGAGTTCGAGGTCTACACCAAGCAGATCGGGATCGCCCCGCTCGAGGTGCTCGCCTGGGCGTCCACCAACGGAGCCCGGCTGATGGCCGCCCCGCTGGGTGAGGGCCCGGGGCACGGCACGATCGCCGCCGGTCAGCTCGCCGACTTGATCGTCGTCGATGGGAACCCCGCCAGCGACATCTCGTGCCTGCGCGACCGGATCGTCGCGATCGTGCGCGACGGCGTATTCGTGCGGGACGCGCTGGCGTAGGGCGGATTAGCGAAGCGTAATCCGCCAATAACCCGGTGTCGTTGAAATCGCGTGTTGGTGGATTACGGCTTCGCCTAATCCGCCCTACGCCGCTCGTTGCAGCGCGAGCCGCTTCGGGCCGCGCACCAGGAACGATTCGACGTAGGCGAACCCGCCCTCGGCGCGCTCGAGCTTCGGCAGCTCGGGTACCAGCGCCTCGAAGACGATGCGCGCCTCGAGGCGCGCCAGCGACGCCCCGAGGCAAAAGTGCACGCCGAAGCCGAAGCCGGGGAAGCCGTGGGGATCGCGCTCGACGTCGAGCCGATCGGGATCCTCGAAGCGCCGTTCGTCGCGGTTGGCGGAACCGAGGAAGACGGCCACGTGCTCGCCCTTTGGAATGCGCACGCCGCGGATCTCGGTGTCGCTCGTGGTCGTGCGGAACACCACCTGCACCGGCGTGTCGTAACGCAGGCCCTCCTCGACGAGCACGGGCAAGCGGCTCGGGTCCAGAGCGACCACGCGCAGCGTGTCGGGATGCTCGAGCAGCGCCTGGGTGAGATTGCCAATCAGGTTCGTGGTGGTCTCGTTGCCGGCCACGAGCAACAGCATCACGAACTGGATCACCTCGCGGTCGCTGAGGCCCGTCTCGCCTTCCTGCTCCGCGACGATCGTGCTGATGAGATCGTCGCGCGGGTGCGCGCGGCGTTCGCGGGCGAGCTCCCGCATGACCCCGATGAACTCGAGGATGGGATCGGTGTTGCGTCGCTGGAAACGCCTCTCGCGCTCCGGACCCGTCGTGATCGAGATCACGTGATCGGACCAGCGCTTGAAGTCGCCGAGCCGCTCGGCGGAGACACCGAGCATCTCGGCGATGATCGTCACCGGCACCGGGATCGCCAGGTCGCTCATCACGTCGAAGGGCTCGCCTGCTCGCAGCGGCGCCACGCATCGCTCCACCAGCTCGCGAATGCGCGGCTCCCAGGCGGAGATCCGCCGCGGCGTGAAGCCGCGGTTCACCACCGCGCGCATCGACGCGTGGCGCTCGCCGTCCTCGGCGATCAGGTTGCGCGCCGTCGTGAACTCGAGCGGGTTTAGCCGCAGCTTCCAGACCATCTTCCACAGGAAGCGGATCATGTCGCGGGAGAGCGGCGGAAACTTCTCACTGCCCCCCGCCATCAACATCGTGAACATCGCCCGCGACGAGAAGATCTCCGGCGTCTTCAACACGTGCATCACGTCGTCGAAGCGGGTCACCGACCAGATGCGCCGCTCCGCATTGTGGTGCACCGGCGCCTCGTCGCGCAGGCGCCGGTAGGTCGGATACGGGTCGGCCTGGGGCACGAAGGGGTCGAATTCGACGGACTCCGCACGGGACGTGGAGACGGACATGTCGGAACTCCCGGCGCGCCGCGCCATCCTAGCAGCCATCGGTCGCTAGGGCGCGACCGCGTCCGGCGTATCGAAGCCGCTCGGGCGGTGGATGCCAATGCACATGTTCTCGTGCATCCCGTATCCGACCTCGCCGGTGTCGAGCTCGAAGCGGCACAGCGTCTCGTTCAGGAACGCCCACGGCGCGCGCAGCGCCTGGGTGCTCATGTCGTGCACGAGGCCCTGCACGACGTGTTCGCCGCGCCAGGTGCCGTGACCCCAGTCGGCGTCGGGGCGGTAGCCGGAGCCGGCCGCGAGGTAGACCGTGCGCAGCGGCGTGTTGATGCTGCGCACCGGACGGCCGCTCGGCGGGTGGAGCGTCACCACCGACTTGGCGATCTCGCGCGTTCCCGGGATATAGGTGATCGCGACCTCTGGCCGGCCCATGTCCTCGTTCGGCTTGTCGATCCCGATCCGCCATACCTTGACCGACTCCTGCTGCATCACGTGGCCGTCGCAGTCCGAGTCGAGCGAGACCTTGATCATCGCGTCGGCGAACTGCATCGGCAGCCAGTCGTGGCGGAAGCCGACCGTGCGGTTCTGCATGTCCAGGAGCCGGATGCCGGGGGCCTCGGGCTCGCCGACCGGGCGCACGCCCCACGAATGGTCGCGCGCGCCCTGCCACGCGGTGGGATCCACGTCGTAGCGCTGCCCGGCCACCTCGAGCGTTCCGCTCCACGTCCCGACCTGCGCATAGCGGCTCACGTCCTGTGTGATGCGCGCGCGGCTGCGGTTTCTCGACTTCGGTTCCTCGAGCGCCGGCACCGTGCCCTCGAAGAGCAGGTCGAACGCGACCCCCCACTCGTTCGGCGCGCAGCGCACGCGCAGCGCGCGCAGGCCCTCCACCACCTCGACCGAGAGCGGGCCAACGCTCGTGTCGAGCCGGTCGCTCCCCAGCTCGCGCGAGGCACGCACCGTGTACTGGCGGGTGCCGTGCGAGATCGTGACGAACGCATCGGTGACGCCGAGGTTCGGGTACTGCCCGAGGCCGGCGATCAGGAACAGCTCGTCGCTCGACGGATGGCAGTTGAAGTAGTAGCGGTCGTAGAAGTTGCGATCGCTGGTGAACACGTAGTCGAATGTGTCAGTGGTCTGATGGGCGAGGTACTCGTCCATCGGGCTGATCGGCACGGGTCCTCCGGTGTGCGCGGGGCGCATGCATTATGGCACGCTGAGGGGTCTCGAAAGCGCCCATGGAGGGATCGGATGAGAACCCACTGGCCCGTACTCGCGCTGCTGTTCGCATTGGGCTGCGACCCGCTCGTAATGCTGCCGGGTGGCGAGCTGTCGGGGACGCTGAAGGCCCCGCCGAGCGACTGGTCCTATACCGACTCCGTCGAAACCGTGCAGATCGAGACGCGCCCGGACGATCCCTACTCGGTGAACGTGTGGGGCGTCGCGGCAGGGGACGCGTTCTACGTCGCTTCGGGTCGCGGCGAGTCGGCTACCTGGGTGAAGCACATCGCCGCGGATCCGCGCGTTCGCCTGCGCGTGGGCGGCGATCTCTACGAGCTCCGCGCCGTGCGAACCGACGACCCCTCCGAGCGCGAGGCGTTCCTCGAGGCAGCCCACCGAAAGTATCAATTCGAGCCCGAGGAGGAGCAGCGCGCGGAGGCGCTCCTGTTCCGCCTCGAGCCGCGCTGATCGCTCTATTCGTACACGATGAACTCGAGCAGATTCGCGTCGGGGTCCCGGACGTAGACGCTCACGCCCTTTCCGCGCGCGCCCGCCAGCTCGATCGGCCCGGCGACGATCTCTGCGCCGGCGGTTGTCAGCGTCGCGCGCAGCCGCTCAGCCCCTCCCTCCCAGACGAAGCAGAGGTCGCCGCAGCCGGGCCGAGCGGTGGGGCCCCGCAGCGTGAAATCCTCGC
Source organism: uncultured Spirochaetales bacterium (assembly GCA_964587305.1). Taxonomy (GTDB): domain Bacteria; phylum Myxococcota_A; class UBA9160; order UBA9160; family SMWR01; genus JAHEJV01. The sequence goes on from CAZPNB010000478.1 coordinate 3,858, forward strand.
GCTGCCACAGCTCGGGCGCGTGCAGGTTGATCTTCTGGTTCCCAAAGTGGATCGAGAAGAACGGAACGCCGGATGCGCGCCACGCGTCGAGGTCGGGCACCGAGAAACCGAGCGCTCCGTAGAACGCGATCATGTCCTCGGGCTTGCGAGTGGGCAGCGCGACGTGGTCGAAGCTCGTTACGGGCATGTCGGCCTCCTCCGCATGGAGCGCGCGTCCTTCCGCCGCTCGCGAGAGCGCGGGGAGAGCACCGCGAACGCCCAACCCGCCCTCGTGTAGGGGGCGAGGAAGCGCGCCACGCGTTGCAGCGGCGAGGGCAACGAGGCGGGAACCCGGAACCGCTTGCCTTCGCGCATCACGAACGCCTGTGCGTCGTGCGGCGATCCGCCCGCCCAATAGCGCACACGAGGTTGCGCGGCGAGGTTGTGCACCCACTGCGAGCGGTCGCCGCGGAATGTTCCGACGATCACGTGCTTTCCGATCCGCGTGGCGGCGAGCGGGCTGCGCCTGCGCTCCCCGCTCTTACGACCCACGGTCTCGAGCACGATGAAGCCAGTCGGGGCGAGCCGCGGAGACCCGATGCCGCGGCGCACGACCGGCTCGACCACGCGGTTGAGCATGCGGAAGAACTCGACCTCGAGCGAGCGACGCGGCGCGGATGCACCGGATGCGCTCCTCGCCGCAGCCGTCGCGTCAGCCACCTGCCGCTCGCAGATCCACCCCGAAGAAGGCGCGCACGCCGAGCACCGCGGGCGCGAAGAGCCACGGCAGGTTGAACACCAGGTAGTAGAGCGTGTTCGGCGGTGGATCCGGCCCCAGGAAGGTCTGCGCGAAGTAGAAGAACATGTTGGTGACGGCGGCGCCGGAGTAGACGAGACCGAGCGGCACGAGCCACGGCCGGAGACGGATGAGCCCCAGCATCACGAACAAGAGCGCCGGCGCCTGGAAGAAGCCGTCGAAGAGACACGCCGCGATCAGGTTCGGCGGAGGATCGAGGTGGGCCGGCTCCTCCGCCACCGCCCAGCTGTAGAGAGAGCGCAGCGGTGGCCATGGGCTGTCCGGCGCGACGGGCACACCGAGGCC
>CAZPNB010000479.1:0-13536 GCA_964587305.1 uncultured Spirochaetales bacterium
CGCGTCGCGATGCACCTCGCCGCCGCGCCCCCGGATCGGGAGCACCCCTACGGCCACCGCCGCTACGAGAGCCTCGCCGTGTTCCTGCTCGCGACGCTGCTCGCAGTGCTCGCAGTCGAGCTCGTGCTGCACAGCTTCGGCGGCCGACGCGAGGTGTCGCGCCACGGCTGGAGCCTCGCGGTGATGGTCGGCGTCTTCGGCGTGAACATCGCTCTCTCGCTCTGGGAGACGCGACGCGCGCGCCGTCTCGACTCCGACCTGCTGCGCGCCGATGCCCGCCACTCGTTCTCGGACGTGCTCGTCACGGCCCTGGTGATCGGGGGCTGGCAGCTGGCCGCCCGCGGCTACGTCTGGCTCGACACCGTCCTCACGCTGGTTGTCTCCGGGGTGATCCTCGCGCTCGCCTACAGCCTCTTCCGGCGCGCGGTGCCGGTCCTCGTCGATCACATCGCCGTCGATCCCGAGGAGCTCGTGGCGACCGTCGAGTCCGTCCCGGGCGTTCGCTCGACGCGGCGCGTGCGCTCGCGGGTGGGCGCGGCAGCGCCCCGCATCGACGTGGTGGTGAGCGTCGACCGCGAGCTGTCGACGGAGGATTCGCACGGGATCGCCGATGCGATCGAGCAGGCGTTGCGCAGCCGCTTCGCCTCGGAGGAGGTCACCGTGCACGTGGAGCCGGAGTGATGGATTCACGGCACGACCGCCGTGTCGAGCCCTATCCGGAGGCGCAGCTCGGCCGCGATGCGCTCGAGCGGTCGCTGCGCGCGCCGATCGCCCGTCCCGCGCCGCGAGCGCGCGATGAGCTCAGGGGTTCGCGGCTGCGACCAGCTGGAGGAAGTCGCCTTCGGTGAGCAGACCGACCAGTTGGATCCCATCGGTCACCGGAAGGCAACCGATCTTGCGCTCCAGCAACAGTGCAGCCGCCGCCTGGAGCGGCGCAGACCCGTCGATCGTGATCACGTCCCCGTGCATCACGTCCTTGACACGCGACGCTTCCAACAGCTTCTCGTACGCCGCGAGCCCCTGTCCGATCGACCAGGCCAGCGGGCCGAAGAAGAGGTCGCGCTGGCTCAGCACCCCTTCGACCGCATTCTCGGCGTCCACCACGACGAGGTGGCGAAACCGGCCCTCGTCCATCAGCGCCTTGGCCGTCGAGAGGGAATCGTTCTGCGCGACGGTGCGCACGTCCCGGGTCATCACATCGGCGACAGTCCAGTCGATCGCCAGCTTGGGCCGCTCGGGAGAGTGGGTGCGTGGCTGTTTCCGGCTGCTCGAGGCCGGCGCGGAGTGCGGCCGCGCTTTTACCGCCGAAGTCCCACCGAGTGCGCTGCGCCCGCGCTGAAGGGCATCCTCGAGCTCATCGCGCAGCCGTTCGATCTCCCGCTCCAGCGCTGCCGGGGTCGCGCAGTCGGCCGTGATCGTCGAGGCGCTTCCATCCCGGGTGCAACCCTGCGTGCTGACCACCGCAATCCGTACCACCGACTGCGACCTCTCTCCCCGACCGGTCGTCTCGGTGTCGAGATCGAGGCTCTTCTCCCGTTCCATGTCGGACCTCCTTGCGTTGCCATCCGGTCAGGGCAGGACCGTGGTGGCGAGATGGGTGCCGCGGCGGAGCTCTGCCGCGATCTGCTCCAACGTCGCGGCGTCCGCGCGGCGCACTGTGGGGTCGAGCGGCGGCTCGGCGGTCGTCGTCACATAGACGCGAGCGGGTCGCAGCTCGGCGAGCCGCGCGATCCATTCGCTCACGTCGGGCTCGTTCGCGTTGCCCCCGGGACCCTCGACGAAGACCGACTCCACCGAGTAATCGGAGAGGTGGCGCAGCGCTGCGGCGATCGCTTCGTCCGGCGGCGCGTTCTCACGCGGCCGCGAGATCCGGTCGCCGCCGGCATCGATCCGCACCAGGCGTTCGTCGGCGAACTCGACCAGCCGGCGCACCCGGGGGTCCCGCAGGGTCGTCCCGTTGGTGACGATCCGCACCGGAAGCCCGGGTCGGACCCGCCGCGCGGAGAGGACGTCGCCGAGCGCGCGCCCGAACTGGGGATGCAGCGTCGGCTCGCCGGGCCCCGAGATCGTGATCGATTCGAGGTCAGGGGCACTGTGCAGCGCGTTCGTCACCGCGGCGCCGATGTCCCCGGCCCGCGGCCAGTGCTGCCAGCGCTGTGCGCGCGGGAACGGGCAGTAAAGGCAGTCGAGCGTGCACAGCCTCCCGGCCGTGGGCAGCAGATTCACGTGCAGCGAGCGATCGGCGGTTCGCGTGCAGACGGGTCCCCCGACGATCGGCGTGCGGGGGAGCTCCGGTTGGTCCAAAGCACTTCCTTCCTCGCGAAAGCTCCTTTGCAGGAACTGCGCCGAAGCGCGCGCGCTCCGGGACAGCCCGCGCACTGACAACTGTCCCAGAGTGGGACAGCTGTGCTGCCAGTAGCCGCGCTCGTGGCATCGCTCGCGGCATGGCGGTTGCACAGGAGTGGCAGCGATGACGTGGAGATGCGTGGCAATGACGGCGGTCGCGATCGCGGCGCTCGTGCAGCGCGCGGGCGCGCAGGAGGCCGGTCACGATCCGGTGCTCGCCGAGATCGGGGCGCCGATCTTCCAGCGCTACTGCACCTCGTGCCACGGCCCGTACGGGCGCGGAGACGGCCCCGCTGCGGTGGCGCTGCGCCCGCGGCCGGCCGACCTGACCGCGATCGCATCGCGGCGCGGCGGCGAGTTTCCCACCTCGTCGATCGCGCGGTTCATCGACGGCCGTTTCGAGCTCCCGGCGCACGGATCGCGCGACATGCCGATCTGGGGCCGGCGCTTCGGCGCCGATGTCCCGGATGCCGAAGTCGGCGAATCGATCGCGCGCGGCAACATCGCATCGCTGGTCGAGTATTTGAAGTCGATCCAGCAGCCGCCGCTCGAGCCCGCGAACGAGCCTGGCGGATCGGAACGGTCCGGCGATCAGGGGTCGGGGCGATGAACGTCGAAGCGGATCGTCGGCGATTCGCGGTACGAGCTGCGCTCACAGCGGTGGCCGTGCTTCTGCTCAGCAGCGCACCGATCCGGGCCGAGGAGCCGGACCCGGCCCTGACGCGGAGAATCATGCGGGAAGTGTTCGGAGCGCTGCAGAAGCTCTTGCCGTTGAGCCTGGACGAGAAGCGCTTCGCCGATCCCGCGCTGCGCCCGGAGATCCTGCAGGCGCTGGCGACTCTCTCGCGGCACGCCGGGCGACTCTCGGCGCACGGCGCCGGACGCGGCGAGAGCTTCGAGTTTCTGTCCCGTTCGCTCGCCCGGGAGGCGGCCGAGATCGAGCGGCGCTATGTCGCGGGCCGGATCCGCGAGGCGCAGTTCGAGCTGCACGAGTTCACCGAGAATTGCGTGGCGTGCCACTCGCGACTGCCCGATCCGAGAGACGCCGAGCTCTCGTCCCGCTTCATGGACGAGGCGGCGATCGCTGCCCTCCCGCTGCCCGAACGCGCCAATCTCGCGATGGCGACGCGCCAGTTCGAGCGCGCGCTCGCGGCCCACGAGGCGATGCTGACCTCGCCCGAGTTCGACGTCAGCTCGATCGACCTGCTCGGCTACCTCGACGACTACCTCGAGGTGTGCCTGCGCGTGAAGGGCGATTTCGAGCGTCCGGCCCGCGCGCTGGCGGCGTTCGCGAAGCGCTCCGATGTGCGCGCTGGCCTGCGCGCCGACGTGGTGCAGTGGGTGGCCGATCTGCGCGAGCTCGGCGCGCGCGGTCCGATCGAAGGCCTCGACGCTGGCCGGCAGCTCGCCCAGCAGGCGGAGGCGGCCGTGGCGAAGCGCGGAGAACAGGTGCTCGTCGTGCGCTTCCAGGCCGCGTCCGGGACGCTCCATCGCTTCGTCGCGTCACTTCCCGACGGAGACCCGCGAGCCGCGGAGGCCTACTACTGGCTAGGCGTGATCGAGTCGCGCGTCGGTCGCTCGTTCTGGCTGTCGCAGACCGAGCCCTACCTCGAGGCGGCGATCCGCCTGGCGCCGGGCGATCCGCTCGCCGAGCAAGCCTACGCGCGTCTCGAGGAGTTCGTCGTGACCGGCTACAGCGGCTCGTCGGGCGAGCACGTCCCCGCGGACGTGAATGCCTGGCTCGAAGAGTTGGCGCGTCTCATCGCGAAGACGCGCGGCGAGGACCGCTCCTGACCCACGCCCAGATTACCTATGCTTGGCCGGAATCGAAGCGCGGAGCCACTCGCAGTGAGGTGACGTCATGGTCCGGTTTTCGCTGTGGATCGCGACTTGCGTCGCGATCGGAACGCTCGTCGGAGCCGCCCAGGCCAGCGCCGCCGAGCCGAAATATGTCGGCGCCCAGGACTGCGGGCGCTGTCACAAGAAGGAGCTGATCGGCAACCAGCTCGCCGCCTGGAAGAAGTCGGACCACGCCAAGGCCATGGAGGCGCTGAAGAGCGACGACGCGGTGAAGATCGCGAAGGAGCGCGGCCTGACGGTACCGCCCGACCAGGCCGACGAATGCGTGCGCTGCCACGCCACCGCCCACGGCCTCGAGAAGGCGCAGATCTTCAAGAAGCCGCTCGCGATCTCCGACGGCGTGCAGTGCGAATCCTGTCACGGGCCCGGCAGCGACTACCGCAAGAAGACGACCATGTCGGACCACAAGAAGTCCGTTGCAGCCGGGCTCTGGGAGCCCGACAAGAACGAGAAGATCTGCACCGATTGCCACAACCCGGACAGCCCGACCTGGGACAAGACGAAGGGCTTCGACTTCGAGAAGATGAAGGAGAAGATCGAGCACCCGATCCCGAAGGACGTGAAGGGCCACTACATCGAGCGCGAGAAGCAGGCGCGCAAGCAGGGAGGCGCGGGCGCCGACGACGAAGACGACGAAGAGTAACCTGCGTCCCCGGAGCCCTGCTGCCGGAGCTCACCGGGAGCCCTACTCGTAGAGCTCTCTACCGCCGGTGTGGCACTCGGAGCAGAGCGTGAACTCCTCGAAGGTGCTCCCGTCCTCGGGGTGCACGAACTCCTGACCCTTCGTGAACTCGTCCATCGTCGCGATGGACGAGTCGTCCTGGGCCACGATCGAGTGGCAGGTCGCGCACTCCGTGACGATCGACTCGCCCTCGTCGTCCAGCATCTCGTCGTTGTGGCAGCGGAAGCACCCCGGCCAGTCGCGGTGCCCGATGTTGTCGGGGTGGGCGCGCCAGTCGGCCTTCATCTCGGGAAAGATCGTCCGCTGATAAATGCGGCGCAGCGCCGCGACACTGGCGTCCACCGCCTCGGGTCGATCCTCGAGCACCTCCGGGTACTCCTCCTCGTAGTACTTGCGCACGTGCTTGTTGATGCCGTCCAAGGCCGCGGGCGTCGTCTCGTACCCGCCGTCCAGGGCCTGGATGGCGACTTCCTTGATGGAGGGAAGGTCTCGGGACAGGAGACCGGCGTCGATCGCCAGGTTCACCGAGTCGATCGCGCTCGTGAAGCGATGGGCGGGCCGGCTGTGGCAGTCGATGCACCCCATGGACCGCATCGGGAGTGATGCGCGTTCCCCGTCGCTCAGCGGGTTCGAGTCGAGATCGTACTCGCGCGTCTTCCCCTCCGAGTCGGTGACGCGCACCCAGGCGATCTCCTGTCGCTGCTCGTCGCGGGCGATGAACTCGACCCGCTCGGCGATCTGCATGTGGTAGTGGACGCCCTCGCCTGGCAGCAGGCCGTTCGGCCCGCGGCCCACCTTGACCATCATCGCCATGCGCACCGGCTCGACGTCCTCGCCCGCAAGGAAGTACGCGTGGGCCCGCGCCTTGTAGCCGATGTCCCGCTCGGGAACGTGGCAGCTCTCGCAGAGCTCGCGATCGATGTTCCCCGCGTGGATCGGCGTCGGGATCGGGCGGCTCACCGAGCCTGTCGCGAAGGCGTAGAGCTGCCGCACTCCGCCGAGCTTCGCGGTGAGGAAGCCCTCCGGTCCCGCGCCCACGTGGCACTTCACGCACTCGATCCTGGCGTGAGCCGTGTCGGCGTAGGCCGTGCCCTCCGGCCCCATGACCGAGTGGCAGGCCTCGGTGCAGAATTCGTTCGACTCGCTGACTCCGAGGAGCCCCACGGATCCTGCGCCCCCGCCGAGCAGCGCGAAGGTGATCGCGGCCACGCCAACCGGGATGACCCAGGGGCCCCGGCGGCGGACGACGCCCCAGGGATCCAACACCCAGGTCTCGAAGAAGCTCGAACGCTCCCCGCGCTTCTGACGCCGGCGCTCCCGCAGCCAGCCGCCGAGAATCAGCGCGAGACCGAGAAGCCCCAGACCGATCGGAGGCAGCAGCGCGAGCCCCGCGTAGCCCGACCCCCGGCCGAGGAGCACCTCGAGCAGCGCCAGGAACGCCACCACGGTGCTGCCTACCGCGGACAGGGCAGCTCCGATGCCGCTCATCCAGTTGTAGATGGGAGGCGGGGGTCCCGCTGATTCCGATCCGGGGCCCGAGCCGCCTCGGGGTTCACCCCGAGAGCCGTCGTTCATTCGCGCCTCCTGGCCTGTTCCGTCGGCCCAAGCTAGTCCTTCAGGAGCTCGCTCGTGAGTGTGACGCCCACGGTCACGATGTGTCGCGTGGTGGTCAGATCGAACGGGGCGACGGCGCTCTGCACGCTCACGGGCAGGTTCGTTCCGTCGTCGTAGTACTGGAAGCGATATCCCGCCATGACGCGAAGCCCCTCGAAGAGCCAGCGCCCGATCTCGAGCTGCGCGCCGTAGATGTCCGAATCGATCTGGGCGTTCTGGTCCACCAGCGCGAGCTGCGGCGAGCCGCCCGCGTCGTAGCGGGTGTAGGCGCGCGTGAAGGAGCCCGACAGCGATGCGTCCGTCCGATCGTCGAACTGGAAGTGGCTGCCCAGGACGACGCTCCACATCTCGTTCGAGTAGTCGGTCGTGCCCGCGTTGCTGAACGTCACGGGCGCGAACGGCTGCACATAGCGCTGTAGCGTCGAGAGCGCGAGTTCGTAGTCCTGCGCATCCTGCGACACGAAGAAGGAGGCGAACAGATTGACCGGGTCCCACGGTGAGGCGTTCGCGGTGAGCCCCGCGAGCCAGTCGTAGCGGTCGAAGTGCCGGCGCAGGTCGGGTCCCGCTGGAGGCGTGCCGACACCGCCCCCACCGACCATGACCTGGTTGCGGTTGTCGCCGGAACCACCCCGGGCGAACAACGAGAGCACGACCGAGCGGGGGAGTGGCAGCGTGTAGGATGCGCGGAGTTTGCCGTAGACATAGTCGTCGAGATCCACCGCGTAGCCGGTCTCCGGTGCCGTGCGGTAGCCGAGCTCTCCGTTCACGCCGACGCGGCGCACAGGGCGCAGCTGGGCGCGCCCATAGACCGTGTAGGACTCCGAGTCGTCGTTGACGAGCGCGTTCGCCGGCAGGATCACCGGAAAGCACGTCGGCGGGCACCCCGACGCCGCGAAGTCCAGGTCCCGGTCGATCGACTCGAAGCGCCCACCGAGCGCCAGGCGGTTACCCGAGTTGACCCGATACACGGCCTCGATACCGCTCAACAGACGTCTCCAGCGGTCGACGAACTCGTCCACCTGGGTACCGTTGCCGACTGCGAAGAGGGAGGTGTCGCGCTCGATGTCGTTGTCGCGCTGATCGAACTTGAAGTAGGCGTTCGCGCTGAGCCGGTCGAACAGGCCGACGTCCGCGGTGAAGTTCGCCGAGTAGTAGTACAGACGGTTGTCGCGCAGGCCGGCCGTCCGCTGGAAGGGCGTGACGTCGTCCGCCTGCTCGAGCACGGAGACCTGGAATCCTCCCTCGAGGACGGCCCGCTTCCCGATGCGACCTCGGAGCCGCGCGGTGCCGGTGTAGCGATCCGTGTCCGGGATGAAGTCGATCGTGTTGTCGGTCGGCGGGATCCCGGAACCGAGGGAGCTCTGGAGGATCGGAGATTCGTTCTCGCGGAAGCTCTGGTAGTCCACGTCGAAGCTGACCGTGAACAGGCGACCGGGCGCCAGCAGGAGCCCTCCGCCCACGTCGCCCACCTCCTGGTCGCGACCCTGTGCGAGTCCGAGCCAGCGGTTCTGGGGGTTGATCAGGAAGCGGAGCTGGCGATCGCCCTCGCGCGCCTGGTAGCCGCCGCGCAGCGACAGCTCGGGCGCCGCGATCTCACCGAGCCAGGCCGCCGGACGGAAGAGCTCATCGACGCGGGCGCGCAGCTCCGCGTCGAATCCGGTCCGCTCCGCTTCGAAGCGCTCGTCGCGACCGCTCCCATCCTCGAAGAGCAGGCCGGCGCCGGCCGTGTTCGGGAACACCCGCGTGTCCTCCGTGCGCATGCGCCGGTAGACCAGGTCGAGATCGAGGCCCGGCATGCGGCCGAGGAGCAACGCGCGCTGATTGAAGAACGGGGCGGCGATCTGGGAGCCCGAGACACCGAGATTGGAAGCAGGGCTCTCCAGCCGGAACTGGAGCAGCGGCGTATCGCCCGCTCCGAGCAGGTCGAGAGACGCGTCGCTCACGCCGATCTCGAACGGGAAGGAGCTCGACTTGTTCGGAACGAACTCGTACTGATCGAAGAACCCAGTCACGTCGTCGTCGTCTTCCTGGTCCTGCTCGACCCAGTGATAGACGCCCGTCGACGTCAGCGACCCGCGGAGCTTCAGTCCTGCTTCGTCCGCGTCTTCCGCTTCTTCAGACGCCTCCTCGTCCGGCTGCTCGGCGTCCGACGCCGCCCCCTGCTGCGCAGCCGCGCCCGATCCCTCTTCCGCCGCTTCCACTTCTTCGGCGAGCGCCGGTACCGCCGTCAGCGCGCCGAGGATCGCGACGATTCCGAGAGCTCTTCGGGCGAGCATCGCGCCTCACCTCCTCAGGTGCGGATCGGCGTAGGAGCCGTGGACCGCCGAGTGACAGTCCGAACAGCGCGTGACGAACGCGAAGGGATCGTGGACGGCGCCCGACTCCGCGATCGTGTGGCAGGAGATGCAGACCCCGGGCTCGTTGGTCTCGAGCAGCGCGCGGGAGCTCGAGCCGTGCGGGGTATGGCAGTAGGCGCAGTCCTCGGTGACGGGGCCGTGCTCATAGATCCAGGGACCGGCGTAGTCCTGGTGGCATTCGGTGCACAGCCGGGTCGCGGCACCGAGCGCGACACGCCGCTCTCCGTGGGGTGCGTGGCAATCCGTGCAGCCCATCATTCCCTCGCGCACCGGGTGGTGCGACGGCAGGTCCAGGCTCGCCGCCACGTCCGGGTGGCAGCCGCTGCACATGAGCGTCACGTCCCCGGCGTGCGGCGCGACCGCCTGCGCCAGCGCGCCGGGCTGGCGCAGCTGCCAGGGCTCGCGCTCGTGCGTCGCATGGCAGTCCGTGCAGAACACGCCGCTGCGATTGTGCTCCGACATCGTCCACTCGAGGAGCGTGCGATGTCCGGTGTCGTGGCAGGCTTCGCAGTCGGCGTTCGACGGGAAGCGGATGTCCGCGACCTCCTCGCTGTCGATGTGCAGGTCGCCCGGGCCGTGGCAGGCCTCGCAGTCCGCGTGGTAGCTCGGGGCCGGCGCACGTCCATGCACGTCCTCGTGACAGGTCTCGCACTCGTCGGCGCCGACCTTCTCGCTCGCGCCCTCGACGGCGGCGGAGCGGTGGAAGGGCTGGAGGTCGCTGCTCGACAGCGTCGTCACGCACGCCACCGCGCCGATCAGCAGCAGCGACCACCGCGCGCGGCGAGCGCCACGGCCCGCGCGACCCGCTCCGGGGCGTCCCTGTTCCCCGCTGCCGCGTGCTCCCAATCGAGCGCCCCCTTCCGCCGAACCGCCCTTCCGACCCGTCGCGTCAGTTGATGTCGGCGTCGAGCGCGTGGAACGATGCGCCGTGCAGCTTCATGTGCGTCAGCGCCGCCTCGTCGTCGTGACATGCCGAGCAGACCGACGCCGTCGGGGAGATGTTCAGGTCGTCCGTAGAGACGCTCTTGTCGGCTCCGGTGTCGATCGTGGTCGGCAGAGCGTCGAACGCATCCTCCACGGAGTAGGCGCCGGCCAGGTGACATGCCTCGCAGTTGCGACGGTTGCCGATCCACTCCACGTGGCTGAAGTCGAACGCGGTGCCGCCGAAGCCGTAGAGCACCAAGCCCTCCTCCGACTCCGCCCCGGTGTGGATCCGGTGGATCATGCGCTTCATGTCGATGGTCTCTTCCTTCTTGCCATCGAGCGCATCCGCCGGGTCCGCGGGCCGGCGGTTGATGTCGGTGTTGTTCGGGTTGTGGCAGACGGTGCACACCTCGATGTTGCCGGTGCGGTTGCTGCCGTGCATGCTGATCCCTTGGCCAGCCTCGCCGTGGCAGATGTTGCAGTTCGCGACCTCGACGACCTGGCGCCGCGGCGTGAGCACGGCCCGACCGCCTGCCACCTTGATGCGATCCAGAACGTTGGTGACGGCGATGCGGTCCGAGAACGCGAGGTCGCCGTCGAGATCGGCAGCGGGGTGACCGTCCATCGCGACCGTGACGGTGCCCGAGACGGTCGAGGGCAGCGTCTTCGTCACCCGGTAGACGCCCCCACCGAGCGAGGTCGCGGTGGTGAAGTCGAGCGCATTGATGTCCACCGGCGAGGAGGGATTGGCGCCGCTGCCGCGATTGGTGTAGTCGGCTGCCGCGGTATCCCAGCCCACCGAGAAGTGCAGGCGGCTCGCGCCGTTCGCGAGTGCGGTCCACTGCGGGTCCGTCTGCAGATTCATCGGGATGGCGTCGCGCACCACCGAATAGTCGACGGTGAGCAGCCGCGAACTCGAGCTGTAGGCGAGGTTGTTGACCCGGTAGCCGTTGCCGATGCCGGTGTAGTGCGTCGCCTCCATGCGGCGCTCCACGCCGTAGTGGACCGTCTCCACCGGCGCGATGGCGGCCGTGCGCACCCCGGCCTGCGGATGGCAATTGACGCAGAAGCGGCTGTCCTGCTGCTGGTTGCCCGCGTGGTTCGCGCCGGTGGCGAAGTTCACGTCGTCGTGGCAGGAGCCGCAGGCCTCGATCGTCGGGACGGTGCTCCAGTTGTCCACGTCGACGCCCGCACCCGTGTGACAGTTGGTGCAGTCGTCGATGTCCTTCGTGAAGCTGACGTTCGAGTAGTCGTGCAGCGCGTTGCTGTTGCCCCAGATCTGGTACGGCGTCTTGGTGAGCGACGAGCCGTAGTGGATCTTGTGGATCATGACCTTCAGGTCGACGACGTTGTCGCTGTTCGCGTCCTTCGTCCCCGGGTTGTGGCAGGTCACGCAGTACTCGACCTCGGTACGGCCGCCGCCGTGGAGCGCGAGGCGCACGTCGTTGGTCTCGCCGTGGCAGACGTTGCAGGTAGCGGTCTGCACGATGTCCCGCGTGTCCGACACGGGCGAGACGCAATCGTTGGCCACCGTCAGGTTGGCGTCGAAGTCGCACCAGTCGTTGACGGCCGGCAGGTCGCTCGCGGAAATCTGGATGGCCACCCGCATCGTGTCGCCGGCCATGATGGCCGGGGGGGTGGGGGTCGGGGGTGAGCTGGGAGCTCTCGGATTGAACTTCGAGGAGTGGCGATAGGCGCCGGCACCCAGGTTCTGGAAGGTCGCGCCGCTCGTGGTGAAGGCTTCGGTAGTGGCCTGGATCTCGGTCGAGCCGTCGCCCGTGCCGACGCCCAGCGTCGGGGTTTCGGTGCGGCTGATCAGACTCACCCAGTCGTTCGCGCTGCCGAGGCTCGCGGGCGGCTCGAGGCGCGCGATGGAGAAGCGGCCGTCGGAGGCGAAGAGGTCGGTGACCGCCTGGTTGTTCTCGTTCTCGACGTTGAAATCGATGATCACCTTCGTGCCCGTCACGTCCACCCGGGTGATGGTGAGGACGAGGCGCCGATAGCCGGAGGCGGTGAGCGGCCCGTCGGGATCCGTATCCACGTAGTGAACGTCGTCGGGATCCGAGACGTTGCCCACGGGCACCGCACCGCGCTCGCCGTGGCAGCCGATGCAGGCCTCCAGCGCGACGTCGGGATCGAAGCTCTCCTCGCCCGGAGGACCCGGAGGCCCCTCCGGCCCTGCCGGGCCCGCGGCTCCTTCCGGGCCCGGTGACCCGTCGTCGCCGTCCTGGTTACAGCCGATTCCGCCGATCAATACGCAGAGCAGCAGCGTCACGACCCAGGATCCGCTTGCGATAACTGCTCGCTTCATCCGAATCCGTCCCTTCGTTTCGTTTCCCGTTGCCGCCAACCAGCCCGCCCGGGCATTCCCGCTCTGGGCCGGGGCTGTGAATCCGGGCCCTCGGCCTTCGCACGATGCATGCCCCGTTCCAACGGGGAACAGTGTATGACGGAGCGTGCGCAGTTGATGCAAAGAAATCGTCACGAGGCGTTCGGGCCTCCAGTCGGACGCCCGGGCCACTGCGACCGCGGCCGGATCCCGGTGCAAACGATGTACAAGAACGCCACAACCAATTCACGCGTAGAGGCAAAGTGCCACTCCGCGTGCGACGTCGGATGGCGCGTCGTCGTACACCCGCGTGCTCCCAGCGCACGAGATAGCTCCGTCGCTCGCGAGAACGGTCCCGCAGAATAGTGGTCTTGACCTTGCAATGGCTTTTGCAAGCGGACCAGGATGGGTCCCGGCGAAGGGTGCCCCCGAGACAAGCTCCCGGTGCGAGTGCCGCGACGCGGGCGAAGCTCGAGGCCCCCGACCAGAACGGGAGGAGAGTCGATGCTCGCTCCGTCCAGTCGCCCCTGGCATCCCGACGAGACCCTGGCCGAGCACCTCGCGGCGAGGGGATTCTCCCGGCGCGACTTCCTCGGCTTCTGCGCGAAGCTCGGCGCGGTGCTCGGGCTCTCGCCAGTGATGCAGAGCCAGGTGGTGCACGCGCTCGAGTCGCAGCGAAGACCTTCCGTCGTCTGGCTCCAGCTCCAGGAGTGCACGGGTTGCGTGGAGAGCGTGCTGCGCACCGATTCGCCGACCATCGGCGACCTGGTGCTCGAGATCCTCTCGATCGACTACCAGCACACGCTGCTGGCCGCCGCGGGTCACGCCGCCGAGGCCGTGCTCGAGCAGTCGATGCGCGACAACTACGGCAAGTATCTGCTCGTCGTCACGGGCTCGGTGCCGCTGGCCGAAGACGGCATCTACACGACGATCGGCGGACGCACGGCGAAGAGCATCCTCGAGGAGGCCGCCGCCGGTGCGGCGGCGGTGATCGCGGTCGGCGCCTGCGCGCACTGGGGCAACATCCAGGCCGCGCGCCCGAATCCGACCGGGGCCGTCGGCGTCTCGCAGCTCGTGACGGACAAGCCGGTGGTCAACATCGCCGGCTGCCCCCCGATCGCCGACGTGATCACGGCGACCATCGTCCACTACCTCACCTTCCAGCGCATCCCGGCTCTGGACGGCGACGGGCGGCCGCTGTTCGCCTACGGGGCGCGCATCCACGACCAGTGTCCGCGGCGGGCGAACTACGACGCAGGGCAGTACGTCGAGTCCTTCGACGACGAGGGCGCGCGCCGGGGCTGGTGCCTGTACAAGACCGGCTGCAAGGGGCCGGCGACCTTCTCGCCCTGCCCGATCATCCAGTGGAACAGCGGGACGAGCTGGCCGATCGGCGCGGGGCATCCGTGCATCGGCTGCACCGA
>CAZPNB010000480.1:0-13619 GCA_964587305.1 uncultured Spirochaetales bacterium
CGGAGCTCTTCCGGGACGTCTTTGCCATTCCAGTGAAGCACGCGTGCGCCAGCCATCAGCTAGACCTTATCACGCTCGGCCGCTCTGCCACTTCTCTGCCCAACCCCGCGGAATTCAGCGTAACGAGACCGCCCCCACCGGTGCGTCCGGCAACGACCGCTACCCAAGACCTGAACGCCGCCCAAGGTCCTTCAGCCATGCGCTCCGAGCCACGCGCCGGCCAGCCGGCTCACGTCCGAGAGTCCGCGCTGGAAGAAGTGGTCGGTGTCGGGGGCGACTTCGAGGCGGCGTCGCGGATCGTCACCCAGCGACGCGGCGAGCTCGGCGACCGGGGCGAAGCTGTCGCGGCTGCCCACCACCGCGAGCACGCGGCCGCGGAAGCCCGCCAGCGCCTCGGCGTCGAGCAGCGCCGGCGGCGGCGCCACCAGTAGGAGGCGCCGCACGCGCGGGCTCGCGCGCGCGATGCGCGCCGCCGTCGCCGCGCCGAACGAATAGCCGGCCGCGATGATCGGCCCCGGCACGGTGTCTTCGAGATAGGCGAGTGCGGCGGCGTAGTCGATGTCGGCGTACGCATTCTCTCCGCTCGGAGTGCCGCCGCTTGCGCCAACTCCGCGCCAGTTGAAACGCACGGTCGCGAAGCCAGCGCGCTTGCACGCCCACGTGATCTCGGCGACGACCGGCGAGTCCATGCTTCCGCCGTAGAGCGGGTGGGGCGGAGCGACGACCGCGCCACCGGGCTCCGGGCCCTCGCCGCGGATGAAGATCCCCTCGAGTGCCCACTCTTCGCCGGGCATCGCGATCGCGATCATCTTGTCCTCTTGACTCGTCATGCAGAGCCTCCGACAGCGATGGACGTTACCCTGCCGCGCATGGCGTTCCGCATCGAGGTGTCCCGCGAGCACGTCGTCCTGCCGAACGGTCACGAGGTATCGCTCGACATCGTCCACCACCCGGGTGCGGCGGCGGTGGTGCCGTTTGCGAGCGAAGACGAGGTGCTGCTGATCCGCCAGTATCGCCACGCGGCGGGCGGCGCGATCCTCGAGGTGCCGGCGGGCAAGCTCGACGCCGGCGAGGCGCCCGAGCGCTGCGCTGCGCGAGAGCTGCAGGAGGAAGCCGGCTTCCGGGCCGGTCGGCTCGAGCCGCTAGGCCGGATCTGGACGACCCCCGGCTTCACCGACGAGGTGATCCACCTGTTCGCCGCGTTCGAGCTGACGCGCGTCGATCGCCGGCCCGAGGACGACGAGGTGATCGAGGTGATCCGCGTTCCGCTCGCGGAGGCGCTCGACCTCGTGTGGCGCGGCGAGCTGCGCGACGCCAAGAGCGCGCTCGCGCTGATCCACGCCGCGCGGCGCGTGGGCCGGCTGCGGTGAAGTGGGGCGTCGCGTTCTGCTGGCACACTCTGGCTTGGGAAGAGCTCGTGACGTTGGTCCTGCGCGCCGAGGCGCAGGGCTTCGACACCGCCTACGTCGACGGCGATATCAGCCAGCTTTCCCGACGCGAGGCCGACGTGCTCGACGGCTGGACCGTCACCACCGCGCTGCTGGCGCGCACGCGCCGGATCCGGATCGGCTCGATTCGCCTGGTGCAGCACTGGAACGCGGCGCACCTGGCCCAGGTGGCGGCCACCGCCGAGCGGATCGCGCCGGGTCGGCTCTCGTTCTTCGCGTCGATCGGCGATCGCCCGGAGGATCGCGCGTGGGGCTTCCCGGCGCTGCCGGCGCGTGAGCGCGTGGCCTGGTTGGACGAGACGCTCGACGCGGTGCGCGCGCTGTGGCGCGGCGAGACGGTGACGCGGCGCGGCTCGCACGTGACCCTCGAAGGCGCGCGCGTGCGCCCGATTCCGCCGGGGGGTCGTCTGCCGATCGAGATCGCCGCCAAGAGTGCGCTTCTGATGCCGGTGGTCGCCCGCCACGCCGACGTCTGGAACGTGAACTGGCCGCCGATCCCCGGGCGGGTCGAGCCCGCAGCCGGGGCGCTCGCGGCCGCCTGCCGCCGGCAGGGCCGCCCCCCGGAAGCGATCCGCCGCCGGCTCTGGATCTTCACGCGCGTGCAACGGCTGGCTGCGGCCGAGGCGCTGGCGGAGTTCCGGCGCTGGAACCCGTGGTTCGCCGCGCTGTCCGACGCCGAGGTAGCGCCGTCCCTGGTGGTGGGCTCGCCGGCCGAATGTCGCGAGCGGATCGTCGCGTTCACGGCGGATTTCGCGCTCGAGATGCCGGTGCTCGACCTCTGCGGTCTCGACGCGGAGCGCGCCCGAGAGGTGATCGAGGCGCTCCCGCCGGGTCGGGTTCGTTGACTCCCGCCTTCACGGTGCCGTAATCTGAGCGAGATTCGCGGGATATCGCGCCCTTCCCGCCAGCCATGGATTCGAGATTCCGTGCGCTCATGCGCGCCGGATCGCCGCGCGGGTCCAGAAGCGGGGGAACGAAGCGAGTGTACGGTGGACGCGGGTATCGACCGGGCGGTGGCCCTGGGGTTGGAGGCGCCGGTTTGGGCTTCGGCCCGCCGTTAACGCCGCCGATCGTCAAGCAGCTGCTGATCACGATCGCGTGCGTGTTCCTGGCGCAGAACCTGATCGGCCCGCTGGGGGCGCTCTTCCCGGTGCGGCCGATCGATGTGTGGCAGCACGGTTACCTGTGGCAGCCGTTCACCTACATGTGGCTGCACGGCGGCCTGGGCCACATCGCGATGAACTGCTTCACGCTGTGGATGTTCGGCTCGCCGCTTGCGATGGCCTGGGGTCCGAAGCGCTTCCTGCGCTTCTACCTGGTGTGCGGCGTGGGGGCGGGCGTGCTGATCGCGACCGTCCCCTTCCTGTTCTATGGCCTCGGAATCGCCCCGGCCTACTCGTTGGGGATCGAAACCGTGGGCGCCTCCGGCGCGATCTACGGTGTGATCCTCGGCTACTCGCTCACCTGGCCGGACCGGACGATCATGTTGATCTTTCCGCCGGTCGCGTTCCGTGCGATCTGGCTGATTCCGGCGCTCTTTTTCATGACGGTCGCGCTCGATCGCAGCGGCAACGTCAGCCACGTCGGTCATCTGAGCGGCGTGGTGGTCGGCTGGCTGTATCTGCGCAGCACCGGCGACGCGGGCTCGCTGGTCTCGTTGGCGCAGCTGAAGCATCGCTGGCGGCGCTATCGGATGCGCCAGAAGCTGCGGGCGGTCCAATACGAAGACTTCGAGGCGAAGCGGCGCGAGCAGGATCGCCGGTTCCACTGAGCCATGAGCAGAGCCCACCGATGAGCTGGCGAAGAGAGCGAGACGGCGACGCAGAGCCGGCCCAAGGTCTCAAGGGCCTGCTGCGCAGTCTCTTGCCGGGCATTCCGTGGGCGGAGCGCGCCGAGACGCGCGAGACCCAGCAGCTCGCCACGCCGAAGGGCCACGTCTTCCGCGTTCACAACTCGAACGGTGTTACGCGGATCTCCGGAGAGGACCGCGAGGACATCGAGGTCACGGCGCACAAGACCGCGCGCGCGGAGTCGAGCGAGGCGGCCGAACGGCTGCTCGAGGAGATCCGGCTCGTCTTCCACGACACGGGCGATCGCCTCGATCTCGAGGTCGAGGTGCCGCGCAAGTGGAACCGCCGCGGCACCGCGAACCTGTGCATCAAGCTACCGCGCGAGATGGAGGTGTGGGTTGCCGCGGTCAACGGCCGCGTCGACGTCGAGGGCATCCGCGGCCTCGTACACGCCCGCTCGACCAACGGCTCGGCGAAGGTGAGCAACGTGATCGGCGACGTCGAGATCGCCACCACCAACGCGAAGGTCTCGTGCTCGTGCATCTGCGGCAAGCTGGTGGCCCGCTCGAGCAACGGCAAGATCGAGATCGATCAGCATCGCGGGTCGGTCGACGCGTCGACCAGCAACGGGCTGATCCACGCGTCGCTCGATGACATCGGAGCGGAGGGCGTTCAGCTCGCCACCAGCAACGGACGCATCGTGCTCGATCTCCCTGAGCACGTCGACGCCGACGTCGACATCCGCGTGGACAACGGCGTGATCCGCAACGACCGCGAGCTGTGTCACAAGGGACGAGAGACGAACGGCCGCGTGGCCGGCCGTCTGGGCCTCGGCGGCAAGCTGATCAAGCTGCGCACCTCGAACGGATCCATCTCGGTGCATTAGTAGGGCGGGTTAGGCCGAAGGCCGTAACCCGCCACGGAATGGCGGATTACGCTCCGCTAATCCGCCCTACCGAGCTTGCCGAGTGTGCGGTGGAGCTGCTCGCCGTCGCGCTCGAACACGACGCCCGAGGGCTCGATCTTCGCAACCAGCATGCCGTCGACGACGTCGCCCTCGACGACGCGGAGCGGCTCGCTCTCGCCCGCGACGCGCAGCCAGGCGATCCGCCGATCGGCGAGTGGGTGCCATTGCGTCTTCTCGACCTCGAGTGCAGGAGCCTCGGGCGGCGGCGGCTCGGCGGATGTACGAGCTGCGCTCTGTGATGGCTCCGCCGGTAGCGGCGCGGGCCGCGCCGTGGCGACCTCCGGCGCGGGCTTCGGCGCGACCGGAGCCGGCGCGCGCTTCGGAGCCACCGGATTCGGAGCGACCAGGGCGGGGGCGGGCTTCGACACGATCGGCTCGCGCGCCGGCGCGACCGGGGCCGGCGGTGGCGCCTCCGCACGCGCGGCGACGATCGGTGCCGGCGGCGAGGGGGTGGCCTCCGCCGCGGGAGACTCCGCCTGCGCTGCGATCGCAACGTCTCGGCGCGATCTCAGCCGGGCCCTCTCGGCTTGAGCCATCTCCGCGATCGCCGCCTCGCGCGCCCGCGCTGCCGCCGTCGACGATTCGACCGGCCGGCGCGAGCCCGGCTGCGGAAGTGCCTGGCTCAGCGCGACCGGGTCAGCATCCGCCAGCCGCGGAAGAGCTTCGGGGCGCTCCACGATCTCCACGTCGGACTCGAAGGCATGATCGGGCGGCCCTGGCTCCGGCTCCGGTGCCGAACGCTCCAGAGGCTCGGCGCTGGGCAACGCCACACTCGCGACCGGAGCCCGCGCCTCGGGCGCCGCCACCACCAGCACGTCGGTTCCAGTCCCCGCGCCCCCGAACATCCACCAGATCGCACCGGCACCAGCCCCCACGCCGAGCACGAGCGCGATCACGGCAGCGGGCCAGCCACCGCGGTTCTGCTTCCGACCGGAGTACGGTGTGCTGGCGATCTGCTCGCGCAGCGGGCGGGGTACCTCGGTGGCTGCCTTCTCCTGTTCGAGCCGGCGCAGGGCCTTGAGGATCGTGCTCACTCGGACCTCTTCCCGGCGAACATCCGCCAGCGGGGATGGACTCGCCCGCGCCGGCGCTCCCGGGCGCGAAGGATCTCGCGGGCGGCGCGACCGACGTGGGTGCGCTCCACCCGTAAGGACCCGTCAGCATAGCCCGCGAGCAGCGCGCGGTCCGCGAGCAGATTGACCAGGCGCGGTACCCCGCGCGAGCGACGCCGGAGCTCGCGCAGCGCCCCCGGCGTGAATAGATCCGCATCGATGCCCGCGGCGATCCGCAGGCGATGGCGCACGTAGTCACTGGCCTCGGGCGCCGAGAGCGGGTCGAGCCGCCAGCGCACGCCGATCCGCTGGCGCAGCTGGCGAAGCTCCGGTGAGTCGAGCAGCGTGTCGAGCTCCGGCTGACCGAACAGCACGATCTGCAGCAGCTTCTCGGTGGAGGTCTCGAGGTTCGAGAGCAGGCGCAGCTCTTCGAGCGTGTCGACCGGCAGGTTCTGCGCCTCGTCCACCAGCAGCAGCACTCGGCGGCCCTCGCGGCTCGCGTCGAGCAGGAAGCGGTTGAGGCGGTCGAGCAGCTGGGCGCGGGTGCCGTCGCAGGGCAGCTCCAGCTCGCGGTGGATCGCCTCGAGCATCTCCGGACCCGTCAGACGGGGATTGAACAGATAGGCGACCTCGGCTTCCGGACTCAGGCGCTCGAGCAGCGTGCGGCAGAGCGTGGTCTTGCCGGTGCCGACCTCGCCGGTGACCGCGATGAACCCCTCGCCCTGCTCGATGCCGTAGAGCAAGTGGGCGAGCGCTTCGCGATGGGAATTCGACAGGTAGAGGTAACGCGGGTCGGGTGTCAGCGCGAAGGGCTTCTCTCGCAGGCCATAGTGTCGGGTGTACATTAGGCGCCCTCGTGGGTGCGGTGCGCGGACCCAACCAGCCTTATCGGCGTCCGCGCAAGCGGCCGGAGGCCGCGCGCAGCGGGGTAAGCCGTCCGGCGTGCAGCGAGGCGAAGCCGAGCGAAGATCGAGCGGGGCGGAGGCAAAGAACGCGCGTGTCGACCCGGCGAACCCGCTCCCGAGCCGACGGCGCTACCGCGGCCGGGGTCGACGTCGGCGCGACGCTCGTGAAGCTGGCGCTGCGCGACGCGCGCGGGGACACCACGACCGAGGCCCTGCCCGCCGCAGCGCTCGCCGCGGTGGTGGAGCGGCTGCGGGAGCTGGCGCCGCACCGACTGGGGATCACGGGCGGGGGTGCGCCGCGCCTCGCCGAGCGCACAGCCCTTCCAGCTGTGACCGTCGGCGAGTTCGATGCCTGGGCTGCCGGGGCGCGCCTGCTGCTCGGACGCGAGTCGGGCGCACCGGCCCGTTTCCTCGTGGTGTCGCTGGGCACCGGGACCTCGGCGTTGCTGGTGGACGCCAGCGGCGTCACGCGCGTGGGCGGCACCGCGCTCGGCGGAGGCACGATCCTCGGGCTCGGCGCGGGATTGCTCGGCGAGCGCGATTTCGACGCGATCGTGGCGCTCGCGCAGCGCGGCGACCGCCGCCGCGTCGACCTGCTGATCTCGGACATCTACCCGGCAGGCGACTTCACGCTTCACGGCGACATCAATGCCGCGTCGTTCGCGAAGCTCGCCCACGAGGGGAGTGCGCCGCCCGCGGCAGCCGATCTGGCGCACGGAATCATGGGCCTGGTCGGCGAGAACATCGGCCTGATCTGCGCCGGGCTCGCGACGCGTCTGGATGTCGAGTTGATTGCGTTCGGCGGGTCCACGCTGCGCGCGAATCCCACCTTGACCGCGATCCTCGGCGGAGTCTGCGCAGCGCTGGGTCGCTCGCCCCATTTCCTGGCCGATGGCCAGTACGCGGGCGCGCTCGGCGCGCTCGCGCTGGGAGAAGCAGCGCTCAGACGTTGACGCGGGTCTTCGCCTGGGTGTCGCCGTCGCGCAGAGCGGGTTCGGTCGCTTTGTCTTCGTCGCCACGGCTCATCGTGCGCAGTGCGCGCTGGGTGCGAGCGATCGCGGCGCGCTGCACGCGCAGCTCCTCGCTCTGGGCGGCCACCTGGCGCTCGAGCTTCTCGCGCGATTCGTTGGCATCGTCGAGCTTCGCCTCCAGGGTCTGCATCCTGCGCTCGAGATCCTGGAGCATCCGCGCCATGTCGGGCGAGGGCGCTGCCGAGCCGCCCATGCGCGGCGGCGGCGCCGGCGGGCTCTTGCGCGGATCGACGGGAAGGTCCATGTCTTGGTTCATCGGGGCATCTCCCTCTGAGGCGTCTTCACCGACGGTTCCGCCGGCTTGATCGAAGAGTGAACTCGTGTCGCTCGAAGCGACAACGGGCGCCGGCACGGCAGCCGCCCGCGGTGCAGGAGCAAGTGGTCGGGGGGCTGCGGAGGGCGCCTGCGGCGCCGGACGCAGCATGGGAAGAGTCGGCTCGGCAGGCTCGTCGAACAGTCCGGCGAACGTGGCATCCGCGGACTCCGCGGACGGCACCTCGGGCGTGTCGCCCATCGCGAACCCGCTGGACGGAATGCGCCCTGACCCCTCGATCTCTTCGGCGATCGCCGTGACGTCGAGATCGTTCGGGAGTGTGCGCGCGCGCCGCCGCACCACGATTGCGATCGCGACCCCGGCGACCAGCACGGCGGCAATGCTGCCGAGCCAGATCGGATCACCGGTCAGACGATCCGCCCAGCTCGGGCGCTCGGTGGACGGTTCGGCAGGAGTCACGCGCGGGACGGGGGCGGGCGTCACGGGTCGGATCGGGGTGGGCGCCACAACCGCGAGCGGAGTGGGCGGAACGGGCGCGACCGGCGGAACCTGGGCGATGCCTTGCGGTGACGGGGACGGCGCGAGAACGGGCACCTCTGCCGGCGGGGTCAGTGCCGGCGCGGCGGTTGCATCGCGTTCGATCGCCGGTGTGCGTTGCGGCTCGCGCGGCGGCGGCGCTTGCGCGGTCTCGGCCGCGGGCGGGCGGGGCGCCTCGGTGGCGCGCGGGGCGGGATTCAGCGCGGGAACGGGAGCGGGCGCCGGGGGCGGCTCGACCTCGGCGCGGACCACCGGCTTCGGAGGCTCGGCGGCCAGCGGTGCGGGGGCGGGCTTCCGCGCCGGAGTCGCCACCACTGCGGGTTTTCGTGCGGGTGCCGCCGCCGTGCGCGGCGGCGCCGGCGCGGTCTTCGGGGCGGCCGCCAGCGCCGATTCGGTCGCGATCAGGTCGAGCACGATCCGGGGCGGGTTGGAGAGGATCATCTCCTGCAAGCGCAGCCCCGGCTTGCCGAGCGCGATGTGGGCGAGCGCGCGAGATCCGGCCTCGACCTTCACACCGCGGACGTCACCGGTGGCGCGCAGCTCGTGTGCGCGCGAAGACGCATCGAGCTGGACGCGCAGGATCGGCGCGGCGGCGGTCCCGACGCGCTCGATCTTGTAGCCCGCCGCGCCGTCGAGCTCGAACACGACCCGCGTGAACTTTGGATGGGATCCGACGCGAACCGACATCACCTGCGCGGCCGTCGCGGGCCCCGCCGCACACAGCGCTGCAACCAGCGCCACGCCTGCGAGCAGGCTCGGACGGCGGTCGAGATGGCGCGGCGTGCGATGCATCGGGTGGGCGTTCTCCCCAGGGGAGCCTCTGCCGGCCCCCCTCCACGTGCAGCGTATCGGCAACGTGCCGGCAGCGCTTGATCGCAATTCAAGGGTGGGGCAGCGAGTCCCGAGGTGCCAGCCTCCGCAGCGCGTAGAAAATGGTAGGGGGCCCTCGTCCGGAACTGATCACCAGGTCGGGGCGATACGGCGCGCATCCGCGCAGGGGCCGGCCTGCGCTCGCCCGCCCGTCCGATCTCCGCTCGGCTTCGCCTCGCTGCGCGTCGGCGTCACCGGGCGGCGGCGCGACCCGGCGCGAAGCGCACTTCGAGCACGCCGTCGCGCCAGCCGGTCGAGGCGATCGGCAGGCCGCCGATCGAGCCGGGCAGCGCAAAGCGGCGCTCGAAGTCGCGCACGCTCACGAACAGCTCCTCGCCGCGGATCCAGACGTCGACTTCGTCGGCGCGGGCGCTCGGCAGATCGATCTCGAGCAGCGTGGCGCCGTCGCGCTTCGCGAGCCGCACCGGTCGCCGGCGCACGAACAGCGCGGCCGGATCGCGCGCGCCGTACACCTCGCGGCCGAGCGCCGCGAGCGCCTCCGCGCCGCGAACCTCGGCCGGGTACAGCGGGGCGAACAGCTGCGGAACCGGGAACGACCTCTCGATCTCTGCGAGCTCGACGCGCTCGCGCTCGGCCCAGCGCGCGAAGTAGCCGCCGGCTGCCGTCTCGGGCAGCAGGCGGTTCACGATCACCGCGTCGGTCGCCACGCCGTAGAGACACAGGTAGGCGAACGAGCGGCGCGTTTCGTCGATCACCACGCGCGCTGGGTTGACGACCAGCCGCGCGCTGGTGCGATCTTCGTCGAGCAGGATCTGCCGCACGCTCTCGACCTCGGCGTACAAGCGCTCGAACGCGTCGAACACCGCCTCGGGCGCAACCAGGCGACCGGCGCCGAGGCGCTCGGCGATCGGGCGCAGCATGCGGGCGGTGCGGCGCTCCCAGCCCCACAGATTCTCCATCAGGTGGCGCAGCACGTCGGGCAGGCGCAGCATGCGCAGCGTGGAGCCGGTGGGCGCGCAATCGACCACACACACGTCGTGCTCGCCGGCGCGCTCGATCTCGTGCACCGCGCGCAGCGCCACCAGCTCTTCGAGGCCCGGGAACACCAGCAGCTCCTCAGCCGCCAGGCTCTCGGACTCCAGCAAGAGCGCCTGGAGCCACGCCGAGATCTCCGACCACGCGCGATCGAGCTCGGCCAGCGCCGCGACCTCCTGCGCGGTGACCCGCTCGCTGATCGCGACCGGCCGCGGGCCGACCGGGCGGCCGAGTGCGTCGCCCAGGCTGTGCGCCGCGTCGGTGGAGAGCACCGCGCAGCGATGGCCGTGCTCGGCGGCGGCGAACGCGGTGGCGAGGGCCATGCTGGTCTTGCCGACGCCGCCCTTGCCGGTGAGCAGCAACACCCGCATCAGGCGGGCTCGGCCGTGACGGGCACTTCGCGCTCGAAGCGCACGTGCAGTGTCCCGGCTTCCACGCGCGCGGCGCACAGGTGCAGTGGCGCGAAGCGGCGCGGCAACAAGAGCCGGCGCCGCCGAGCTGGCGTCGAGATCACGAGGTCGCCGTCGACCACCGCGACGTCCAGGCGGGCGGGGTCGGCGCCCGCTACCGGCACGCGCACCCAGTAGGCGCCGCGTTCCCGCGCGAACCGGACCGGCTCCGATCGACACAGCACGGCGTCGGGCGCCGCGTCGCCGAACAGCATGCGGCCATGGGCGGACAGCCGCTCGAGGCCGACCACCTCGTCGCGCTGGAGCGGGGCAGGGAGGACCGGCAGCGGCGTGAACAGGCTCTCGACCTCGGCGAGCCGTTCGGCCTGCACGCGGCCCCAGTCGCGGAAGAACGGCTCGCGCAGCGCGTCGTCGGGGAGCATCCGGTTCATCACGACCGCGTCGCACGCCACCTCGAACAGCGCGAGCTCGGTGTGGGCCCGGCGCGCTTCGTCGATCACCATGCGCTCGGGCGTCACGACGAGGCGGACCGTGGTATCGGGGGAGGTGAGTCGGGCGCGGAGTGCGGTGAGACTGCGGTAGAGCAGCACGCGGGCCTCCTCGAAGACCGCGGGCTCGGGGAGCGGTGCCGCCACCATCCACTTCGCGAGCGGCACGGCCAGGCCGGAGAGGGCGCCCGCGACCTGGAGGGCCCTGCGCACCATGCCGCTCGCCACCTCGGGCAGTGTCACGAGGCGCAGCGCCGCGTCGGTGGGCGCGCAATCGAGGATCAGCAGGTCGTAGGCGTTGCTCCGGGCGAGCTGTTCCACGGCCAAGAGCGTCGTGATCTCTTCGGCACCCGGCAGCATCGCCAGCTCTTCCGCAACCGCCGCCTCGATGCCCTGATGGAGGAAGGTGCGCTCGAGAAACTGCTGGATGCGGCCCCAGTGGCGCGCGCTCTCGACACGCGGGTCGATCTCGAGCCCGGACAGGCCGGGCGCCAGCGCGCAGGGCTCCGGACCGAGCCGCACGTCGAGCACGTCGCCGAGGCTGTGCGCGACGTCCGCCGACGCCACCAGCGTGCGCAGCCCGCGCTCGGCCGCAACGACCGCGGCGGCCGCCGCCGTCGTCGTCTTGCCGACTCCGCCCTTCCCGGTGTAGAGAACGAGCCTCACGGCTCGACGGTATCACGCCGCGCTGGCGACATCCGGCCGACGGGGCTCGCTCGGGGGCACGCGAACCGTCCCGCGAGTCTTCGCCTCGGCTTCGGGCAATGTTTGCGTCCACCGGTGGTCGCAGTGCGGACACTCGGCGAGCAGAACCCAGCCGCACTGCTCCACCGCGTCGGTGCAAACCTCGCGCGAGCCGCACACCACGCAGCGGCTGACCGTGCGGTCTGCGGACACGATCTTCCTTCCATTGCCGAACATCGCCGCCCTCCTGTGTGCCCCCGATGCCCAGGAGATCACGCGGCTGTGACACATCCGGTCACGTGGATCCGCCTGGGCCGTGCTTCCCGCTACCCTGGGTCCCCAATTCCCGCCTGCGCGGAGCACCCCATGCGGATCGGCATCATCCTGACCGCCGGCTCGGCACGCGCCGACGTCGAGCTCGCCGTGCGCGCCGAAGCGGCCGGCTTCGACGGCGTGTACACGATCGAGTTCTTCAACCGGAACGGCTACGTGCCGCTGGGCGCAATCGCACAGGCCACGTCGCGAGTGCGGATCGGCACCGCGATCGCCAATGCGTTCACGCGCAGCCCGCTCGTGCACGCCAGCGCCGCGATGGACCTCGACGAGCTGTCGGGCGGACGCCTGGTGCTCGGCCTGGGCAGCGCGACGCGCCGGATGAACGAGGACTGGTACGGCGTGCCGTTCTCGGCACCGGCGCCGCGCATGCGCGAGCTGGTGGAGCTCTTGCGCAGCGCGTTCGCCGCGCAGAAGGGCGGCGGCTTCCGCTGGGAGGGAACCCACTGGAAGCTGTCGGTTCCGATCTACGCGCGCCCGGGTGCGCCGCGCGTCGACATTCCGATCTGGATCGCCGCGGTGAACCGCGGGATGATCGCCGCCGCCGGTGCGGTGGCCGACGGCCTGGTCGGACACCCGATCGCCACGCGCCGCTGGCACCGCGAGGTGACGCTCCCCGGCCTGCGCGCCGCCGAGGGCGCGGCGAGTCGCCCGGAAGGCGCGTGCGCGCTCGCGCCCTACGTTCTCACATCGATCCAGGACGACCGCGAGCAGGCGATCTCGGACGCGAAGAACCAGATCGGCTTCTACTTCACCACCGGCATCTATCACTCGATCCTCGACCTGCACGGCCTGCGCGAGGTGGGCGACGCGTGCCGCGCCGCGCTGCGGAAGATGGACACCGTGGCGATGGCCGCGGCGGTGCCCGACGCGCTGGTAGAGGAGATCGCGATCGCCTGCACGCCTGACGAGGCGCGCGACCGCCTGGCTCTGTGGAAGGATCTCACCGATCAGCCGCTGCTCTACGCGCCGAGCGTTGGCGTGCCGCGGGCGCGGCTGCAGGACAACCTCGACGCGACGCTCGAGATCTTCGGAACCGCCGCGTGAGCGAGGCGCGCAAGCCGCGGTCGTCGGCCTGGGACACAACGAAGGAGGATCCGGGCAAGTGGGCCCAGAAGCGTCGGCTGGCCGCTGCAATGCGGCTGGTGATCGAGCGCCTGGTGCCGAGCGACGCACCCGAGGCCGAGCTGCGGCGCGCCGCCGACGGGCTCGAGGTCTACGCGAAAGCCCTCGCGGCGCATCCGCGCCTGCGCTACGTGCACGGCTTCGCCGAGTCCGCCAACGCCGGCGACGCCGCCGCCTTCTTCGATCAGAGCCCGCTGATCGGGCTGGCGAACCCGCTCGCGCCGCCGATGGCGATCACGAAGACCGGACCTAGCACCGGTGTAGGCCGCGTGACGTTCGGCTCCGCGTACGAAGGTCCACCCGGGCACGTGCACGGCGGCTTCATCGCCGCGGCGTTCGACGAGGTGCTGGGATTCGCGCAATCGCTCTCGGGCCGGCCCGGCATGACCGGCACGTTGATCGTCCGCTACCGCAGGCCGACGCCGCTCCACACCGAGCTGTGCTTCACCGCGCAGTTCGTGCGCAGCGAGGGGCGCAAGCTCTACACCGAAGGGCGCCTCCACGCCGGTGACATGCTCTGCGCGGAGGCCGAGGGCATCTTCGTCTCGCTCGAGCGCGAGCGCTTCGAAGCGCTCGAGGTGGCGCGCGCCGAACGCGAGGCGGAGCGCCGGCGGTGAGCCGTGCGCGGGGCAAGCGCCGGCGAGGCGGCGTCGTGCGACTCGCGTGGCTCGCAGCAAAGCTCGCGGCACTCGCCGTGCTGGCGAGCGGC
>CAZPNB010000481.1:0-5484 GCA_964587305.1 uncultured Spirochaetales bacterium
CGAGCGCCTGCGCGGCTCGTTTGGCCACGCGCTGCCCGGCATGGAGCACAGGATCGTCGACCCGGATACCGGCGCGGTGCTGGCGCCGGGCCAGATCGGCGAGATCTGCGTGCGCGGCTACAGCCTGATGCAGGGCCTCCACAAGCTGGAGCGCGAGGACGTCTTCGACCGCGACGGCTACTATCACACCGGCGACGCCGGCTATTTCGACGCCGACGGCGTGCTCTTCTTCTCGGCGCGCCTCGGCGAGATGATCAAGACCGCCGGCGCGAACGTCACGCCGCGCGAGGTGGAGGTGGTGATCGAGACCTTCCCCGAGGTGGTGTCGGCCTTCGTCGTCGGCCTGCCCGACCCGGTGCGCGGGCAGAACGTCGCCGCGGCGGTGGTGTTGAAGCGCGGCGCCGCACTCGACGCCGAGACTGCGCGCGCGCGGCTGCGCAACGAGCTCTCCGCCTACAAGGTTCCGCGCCACTGGTTCTTCGCGGCGGCGGAAGAGCTCCCGTTCACCGACAGCGGCAAGATCGACAAGAAGCGCCTGGCCGCGCTGCTCGATGCGCAGCTGGCCTGACGCTCCGGGCGCCGCACTATCCCTTGGTGCCGGACACCTGCACGCTTTCGAACCCAATCGTATAGACCGAATCGGCCGTATTGATGTCTACTTTGGTGTTGTGGAAGACGATCACGGTCCTCTCGTTCGCGATGGTAGGCTGCTCCTCTTTGTCACTCAACTTCACGAAGTGCGCGTGCATAGCGAGCCTTTCGTGCTTGGTACCCTTCTTGCCCATCACGAAGTTCTTGGTCCGTGGGCGCACCGCAATGTTCATCGTGACCGTCGGCTTCTTGCTCTTCCCCTGACTTTCGATGTGCTGGATCAGAATCTGGTAATTGACCGACGCGTTCGAGTGCCAGGTGCTGAGGTCCGGGCCTGCGGTCGCACCCATTGTGAAGACCATGACCTCGTTGCTGTCGGGAAGATAGGTGGCGTTCTTTTCGAAGTCTGCGAAGAATCGGATTCCATCCATTTGATTGGCTCCTGGGTTGGCCGCGCGCTCGGAACGGACGCGGCGAGAGGCCGGTCAAAGCTAACGGATCGCGCTGGCCTCGCGCAGCTGCGCGATCTCGCCCGCGGCGAAGCCCCAGTCGGCGAGCGCAACATCGGTGTGCTGGCCGACGTGCGCAGGCGGCCCGGCGATCACCGGCGGCGTGCGGCTGAAGCGCGGCGCCGGCGCCGGGTGGACCTTCCCCGCGACCTCGACGAACGTCTCGCGCGCGCGGATGTGCGGATGGTCGGGTGCCTCGCTCATCTCGAGCACCGGCGCGAAGCAGACGTCGCTGCCCTCCATGATCTCGCACCACTGCGCGCGCGTCTTCGTCTTGAAGATCTTCTCGAGTCGCTCTTTCATCGCCGGCCACTGCTCGCGGTCCATCTGGCGCGGGAGATCCTCGCCGACGAGGCCGGTCTTCTCGAGCAGCTCGGCGTAGAACTGCGGCTCGATCGAGCCGATCGAGACGTACTTCGCGTCGGCCGTCTCGAACGTGTCGTAAAAGTGGGCGCCGGTGTCGATCAAGTTCGCTCCGCGCTCCTCGCGCCAGAAGCCCATCTGGCGCATGCCGTGGATCATCGTCATCAGGATCGCGGAGCCGTCGACCATCGCGGCGTCGACCACCTGACCCTTCCCAGATGAGCCGCGCTCGACCAGCGCGCACGCGACGCCGAACGCGAGCAGCATGCCGCCGCCGCCGAAGTCGCCGACCAGGTTGAGCGGTGGCGTCGGCTTCTCGCCGCGGCGGCCGAGCGGGGCGAGCGAGCCGGCGAGTGCTACGTAGTTGATGTCGTGGCCGGCGGCTTGGGCCATCGGCCCGACCTGCCCCCAGCCGGTCATCCGGCCGTAGACGAGGCGCGGGTTGCGCGCGAGGCACACGTCGGGACCGAGGCCGAGGCGCTCCATCACGCCCGGGCGGAAGCCCTCGATCAGCGCGTCGGCTCGCTCGACCAGGCGCAGCGCGGTGGCGACGCCGTCGGGCCTCTTCAGGTCGAGGCCGACGCTGCGCCGGCCCCGGTTCAGGATGTCGCCCGGCGGCTCGCCGGCCACGTTCGTCACCGAGCCGGCGCGGTCGAGGCGCAGCACGTCGGCGCCCATGTCCGAGAGCATCATCGCCGCAAACGGCCCCGGGCCGATGCCCGCGAACTCGAGGATGCGGATTCCTTTCAGGGGTCCCATGGAGGTCTCCATGCCGAGGGGGAACGCAGCATATCGCAGGCTCGCTAGCCGCCGGCCTCGCACGCGGCGAGCGCCGCGAGCAGCGAGCGCAGCTTCGCGCGCGTCTCCTGGTACTCGGCGCCGGCCTCCGAGTCGGCCACGATCCCGCCACCCGCGTGCAAGTAGGCGCGGCCCTCGCGCACGAACGCGGTGCGGATCACCACCGCGAGGTCGGCGCCGCCGCGCACGTCGAGGTAGCCGAGCGCGCCGGAGTAGAAGCCCCGCCGCACGCTCTCGAGCCGATCGAGTGCGCGCATCGCGGCGATCTTCGGCGCGCCGGTCATCGAGCCGGGCGGAAACGCGGCAGAGACCGCGTCGAGCGCGCCGCAGTCGGGCCGCAGCTGGCCGGTGACGGTCGACACGAGCTGAAACACCGACGCGTAGGGCTCCACCGCGAACAGCTCCGGCACCGCGACGCTGCCGGTCGCGCACACGCGGCCCAGGTCGTTGCGCACCAGGTCGACGATCATCAGGTTCTCGGCGCGGTCCTTCTCGGAGCCGGCGAGCGCGCGGCGCGCCAGCGCGTCCTCCGCCGGGTCGGCGCCGCGCGGCGCGGTGCCCTTGATCGGCCGACTCTCGACGCGGCCTCCGGCGCCGACGCGCAGGAAGCGCTCGGGAGAGCTGCTGGCGACTGCCACCTCGGGCAGCTCGAGATAGGCGGCGAATGGCGCCGGGTCGCACAGACGCAGCGCGCGGTAGAGCTGCCACGGGTCGCCCGTAAACGGGCGGTCGATGCGATAGGTGAGGCAGGCCTGGTAGAGCTGGCCGGCGGCGATCTGCTCGGCGGTGGTCTCGACGGCCTTGCGGTAGGCGGCGACGTCGAGCTCGGAGCGCGGGCCAGGCGCGCGCGCGCAAGTTGCGCGCAGCGAGCCGGAGGCGAGCGAAGGCGATCGGGAGGGGCGCGCGAGTCGCTGTGCCAACGCAGTCGCCGCGCGCAGCGCGCGCTGCTCTGCCATCGCGGCATCGGATGCGAAGCCCAGCCCGAAGATCGAAGCAGAGCCGCGCTGATGATCGAAGCCGACCAGCGCGTCGACGAACAGCCACACCGCGTCGGGTAGCCCGAGGTCGTCCTCGCCGTGCAGGCGGTGTACGTCGAGCTGATCGGCGATCTCGTAGCCCAGCACGCCGACGGCGCCGCCGCAGAACGGAAGCGCCGGATCCTCGATCGGCGGCCCCGGGAGATGCGCGCGAAGCTCGTCGAGCACCGCGCCGCGCTCGTGCTTCACACCGGGGACGAGCCCCTCGTACACGGCGCGGCGACACTCGAGCTCGACCGCGCGCCCACGGCTGCGCAGGATCAGATAGGGATCGGCGCCGGCGAACGAGAAGCGCCCGATGCCCGGCATCGGCAGCGCACTCTCGAGCAGCCACGGCGCGTGCTGATCGCGCAGGCGCTCGATCACGTCCGGCGGGTCGAGGTCGTCCGGAAGCGGAAGCGAGACCAGCGCGGTGCAGCGAGGCGGACGTGACACGGGGGGCTCCGAGCGCAACCGTATCGCACCGAGCCATACGCGCCCCGAGCCGCAGAACGGACCCAGCGCGTCTCGGAGGGGAGTTCTGAGCTAGCTTCGGCGCGTGGAACGCATCTGTTACTTCCATGCAGGGTGTCCGGACGGCTTTGGCGCAGCCTGGTCCGTGTGGAAGGCGTGGGGCGACGGAGCGCGCTACGTCCCGCGCGGACACGAGAGCGACCCGCCGCGCAAGCCACACGTCGGAGGCACGGTGGTGTTCGTCGACATCGCCCCCGACAACGAGTATCTGCGCCAGCTCGCCGAGGACGCCGCGCACGTCGTCGTGCTCGACCACCACCTCACCGCGCGCGAGCGCTATCAGGCCGACCCCGGCGTCGAGAACGCGATGGACGACGGGGGCCACCGCGTGGTCTTCGATCTCGCCCAGTCCGGCGCGGTGCTCGCATGGCGCCACTTCCACCCCGGCGCGGCAACACCTCCGCTGCTCGCGTACGTCCAGGACCAGGACCTGTGGCAGTGGGCGCTGCCGCGCTCGGCAGAGGTCAACGCCGCGATCGGCTCCCACCAGCGCGAGTTCGCGGTGTGGGACGCGCTCGCCGCGCGCAGCCCCGACGAGCTGGCGCGCGAGGGCGAGCCGATCCTTCGCGCGCAGCGCGCCGAACTACTGCGCGTGCTCCAGAGCGTCCATTCCGTGACGGTGGCCGACCACCGCGTCGAGGCGGTCAACGCTCAGCAGAACCGCAGCCACCTCGGGCACGAGCTGGCGAAGCGGGCGGCCTTCGGCCATCCGATCGGCCTCGTCTACCGCGTCACCGGCCGGCAGGTCGACGCGTCGATCTACTCGATCGGCGAGGTCGACGTGTCGGCGATCGCCCGCCGCTATGGCGGCGGCGGCCACCGCAACGCGTCGGGCTTCAGTGTTCCGCTGCGCCGTTGGCTCGATGAATTCTGTTAGCCCGTGTGAGATTCCCACTCTGACGGCGTGAACGTCTGCATCGAGAGCGCGTGGATCTCGTGGCGCATCTCGGTCGCCAGCACCTCGTACACCAGCCGCTGGCGCGCCACCCGGGAGAGGCCCTCGAAGCGGGCGGAGACGATCGTGGCCCGGAAGTGTCCGCCTCCCGAAGCGGCCCCCGCGTGCCCGGCGTGCAGGTGGCTCTCGTCGACGACGTCGACGTGCGGGGCGGCGAGCGCCGCGCGCAGGCGAGCTTCGATGTGGCGGCGCCGGTCCATCGCGTCCGAATCTAGCCTGTCCGTCGAGCCGCCGGCGCGCGATGATGGTGGCGCATGCCCAATGTCAACGGGAAGCTCTGGAAGCAGATCCACGCCGATCTCGACGAGTGGGGCTTCGCGCGCATCCCACGCCTGCTCGGCGCGCGCGAGTGCGCGGAGCTGGCCGCGCTCTACGGTAGCGACGAGCGGTTCCGCAAGACGATCTCGATGGACGCCCACCGCTTCGGCAGCGGCGAGTACCGCTATCTGCGCTACCCGCTGCCACCGCGGGTCCAGCGGCTGCGCCAGGCGCTGTATCCGCGGCTCGCGCGGATCGCGAATGCATGGCAGCAGCGGCTCGGCGATCCCGTGCGCTTCGAGCCGACGCTGGCCGGCTTCCTGCGCCGCTGTCATGCGGAGGGTCAAGAGCGCCCCACGCCGCTGTTGCTGCGCTACGAGGCGGGCGGCTTCAACAATCTGCACCAGGATCTGTACGGCGCGATCGCGTTCCCGCTCCAGGTGACGATCCTGCTGAGCCG
>CAZPNB010000482.1:0-6674 GCA_964587305.1 uncultured Spirochaetales bacterium
CCGACCCACAAAAGCTCTACGTCTACGCGCCGGCGGCGAACGACCGGATCGGGCTGTACGAGTACGACCTCGAGCGGAGCGCGCTCGGCGCGCTCGTCCACGCCGACCCCGAGTTCGACGTGGGCCCGCTGGTGCGCTCCCCGCGCAGCGGGCGCCTGCTCGGCGTCGAAGTCGAACGCGAGCGCCCCGAAATCCACTTCGTCGACGAGGTGGCCCGCCGCGAGCAGGCTTCGCTCGATCACGCGCTTCCCGGCACGACGAATCGCATCGTGAGCCTCGACCGCAAGGAGCGGGTCGCGATCGTCTCGGTCAGCAGCGACGTGAAGCCGCCCGAATACTACGTCTTCGATCGCGAGAAGAAGGAGCTGGACTTCCTGTTCGCCGCCTATCCGGATCTCGATGCGAAATCGCTCGCGCCGATGAAGGCGGTCCGCTATGCGGCGCGCGATGGCGTGGAGATTCACGGCTATCTCACGCTGCCGGTCGGCAAAGGGGAGCCAGTCGCGCGCCGCGAGCCGGAGGCGAGCGAAGACTCGCAGACGGGCCTGCCGGTGATCGTCTTCCCGCACGGCGGGCCGACGGCGCGCGACGTCTGGGGCTGGGATCCCACCGTGCAATTCCTCGCGAGCCGCGGCTTCGCGGTGTTCCAGCCGAACTTCCGCGGCTCCCGCGGCTACGGCCGCGCGCACGAGCGGATGGGCTACCGGCAGTGGGGGCTCGCGATGCAGGACGACATCACCGACGGGGTGAAATGGCTGGTCGCGGAGGGGATCGCCGACCCGGATCGGATCGGGATCTACGGCGCGAGCTACGGTGGCTATGCGGCGCTGATGAGCCTGGTGAAGACGCCGGAGCTCTACCGCGCCGGCGCGAGCCTCGCGGGGGTCGCGGATCTGATCGCGTGGCTCGAGGATCGCGAGAATTACCTGTTCAGCGACTTCAACAAGCCGGTGCACGGCGATGCGTCCGACGATCGCGAGCAGCTCGCCGCAACCTCGCCCGCGCGTCACGCCGAGCAGATCCGGGCGCCGGTGCTGATCGCGCATGGCGACGAAGACCCGATCGTGTCGGTCGCGCAGGCGCACGCGATGGCGAACGCGCTCGAGGCCGCGGGCGCCGAGGTCGAGACGCTGATCTACCGCGACGAGGTCCACGGCTTCCTCGACGAGCGCAACCGGATCGCGTTCTACGAGAAGCTCGCGGCGTTCTTCGAACGCCACCTGGCGCCGCGCGCGGCGTCGCAGCCGGTACCCACTGCGGAGAATCCGTGACGTCGCTCGCCGGCAAGGTCGCGCTGGTCACCGGCGCGAGCCGCGGGATCGGCAAGGCGATCGCGCGGCGGCTGTCGGCCGAGGGGGCGTCGGTCGTGCTCTCGGCGTCGCGCCTCGGCGCGCACGGCGAGCAGCGCGGCACGCTCGACGGGGCGGTCGCCGAGATCGAGCGCGCGGGCGGCCGCGCGGCGGCGGTGACCGCGAACCTCGCGGTCGCGGAGGAGCGCGCCGATCTGGTCGCGCGCGCCGAGCAGGCGTTCGGACCGCTCGACATCCTGGTCAACAACGCGGCGATGAGCCGCTGGGCGATGCCCTCCGCGTCGGCGCTCGCCGACCGGCGCAAGATGCTCGAGGTGAACCTGCACGCGCCGATCGACCTCGCGCAGCAGGCGCTGCCCGGGATGCGCGCGCGCCGCCGCGGCTGGATCCTGAACATCGGCAGCGACTCGTCGCGCCAGCCGCCGGTGCCGTATCGCGACACGCCCGAGGCCGCGCACGCGATCGTCGCGTACGGCGCCACCAAGGCGGCGCTCTCCCGCTACAGCGAGGGCCTCGCCGCGGAGGTGGCCGCGGACGGCGTGTTCGTGAACGTGCTGGCTCCCGTGTCGATCGTGCTGACCCAGGAGGCGGCGCGCTTCGCCGGGCACATCGCGAAGAACCACCCCGACATGGCCGAGCCGGTCGAGGTGATGGTGGAGGCGGCGCTCGAATTGGTCAGCGGGCGCCACGTCGGGCGCGTCGTCTACAGCCGGGAACTACTCCACGCGATCGCCCGCCCGGTGCGCAGCCTCGACGGCCGGCGCGTGCTCGGCGACGCGTTCCTCCCCGCCGACCTCGACGCGGTGATCGCCTGACGATCGGGCCAGCGAACCGATGCTCTTCCACTTCGACTTCGCCAACTACTTCCGGATGGTGCGGCTCGCGTGGGGCGAGGAGAACCGCCGCGCGCGGCGCCACTTCCTGACGGTGCTGCTCCTGTGGGTGCCACCGGTCGCGACGCTGCACGCGATCTGCTTCTTCCTCGACGGGATCCTGTTCCCGGGCCTGCGGCGCACCGTGATCCGCACGCCGGTGTTCGTGATCGGCCACGCGCGCAGTGGCACTACGCTCGTGCACCGGCTGATGAGCGCCGACGCGGGGCGCTTCAGCTCGTTCCGGCTCTACGAGATGTACTTCCCGTCTCTGCTCGAGAAGAAGGTGATCCGCTGGCTCGCGGATGTCGATCACCGCCGGCTCGGTGGGTTCTTCGAGCGGAGGGCGCGCGCGTGGGAAGAGAAGCGCTACGGCCCGATGCGCGACGTGCACCCGACAGGGCTCACCGAGCCCGAGGAGGACGATCAGGTCCTCT
This sequence comes from uncultured Spirochaetales bacterium, assembly GCA_964587305.1. GTDB lineage: Bacteria > Myxococcota_A > UBA9160 > UBA9160 > SMWR01 > JAHEJV01. Next base: position 2,620 of record CAZPNB010000482.1, read on the forward strand.
ACTACTCGTGCGCGTCGGGCTTCTGGATCACGAAGATGCCCTACATGGGCGATCTCGACTTCTACTACGTCGACCGCTGGCCGGAGCGCAAGCGGCGCCGCCTGATGCGCTTCTACGCCGATTGCATCCGGCGCCAGCTCTACCTGAACGGGCCGGGCCGCATCCACCTGAGCAAGAACCCGGTGTTTCCGGGCCGCACCGAGGCGCTGATCGAGGCGTTTCCCGACGCGCGGATCGTGATCCCGATGCGCAACCCGTACGAGACGATTCCCTCGCTGCTGAAGCTCGTGCGCTCGGGCTGGAAGGGGCTCGGCTGGGACGAGCCGCGCCAGCAGCGCTGTCTGAAGGTCCTGGCCGACCAGTCGTTCGACACCTACTTGTATCCGCTCGAGGTGCTCGCCCGCCATCCCGAGACGCCGCACGCGGTAATCGACTATCGCGACGTCGTCGCGGATCCGGCCGCGGCGATCGAGCAGATCTACCGCGAGCTGGACTTCCCGATCTCACCCGAGTACCGCGAGGTGCTGCTCGCAGAGGGCAAGCGCGCGCGCGAGCACCGCTCGGGGCACGCCTACAGCCTGGCCGAGTTCGGGCTCGAGGCCGGCGCGATCCGCAGCGGGCTCGCCGAACTGTTCGAGCGCTATCGCTGGGACGAGGACGCCGCGCCCGCGGTGGCCGAACGAGGAGGTGTGTGATGTCGGGACGAGACGCCCAGACGGACCTGCGCGCCGCGTGGGACGACCTGATCGCCGATCTCCAGCGTGCGCGCGACGCGATCGACCAGCCCGAGCTGATGCCGGCGCCACCGAACGACCGCAATCTCGCCGAGGGCTACCGCTATCTCGCGGGCTTCGTGCACAGTGCGATCGAGCGCGCGTTCCACGGCGATCCGCGCTTCCCGGCGTTCCGACACGCGCTCTCGATCGTGAACAAGGCGACGATCGACAATTCCGACGCGATCTACTTCATGGCGCCGATCGACGGCCGCGAGCGCTATGTGGTGCGCGGCCAGGTCGGCGACCACCGCCACTGGCGCGGCGACGCGCCCGCGGCGAGCGGCCGCAAGGCGCCGCAGTACCTGATCTTCGAGCTCTCCGACGGCCCGCTCGCCGGTGATACCGGCAGCCTGGCCGAGCTGCGCCCGGGTCGGAAGGTGCAGACGGGCCGGCTCGACTCGTCGGACCTCCAGGTCGCGTCCGACGGCCACTTCGAGATCCTGCTCGCGCCGGAGCGGCCTGCCGGCCACACCGGCAACTTCATCGCATCACACAAGCGGGTGTCGCGCCCGCCCCCGGGCGATCCTGGCGGCTCGCTCGACCGCACTGCGTGCTGGATCAGCGGCCGGCAGCTCTTCTACGACTGGGAGCGCGAGGACCCGACACCGCTCACCCTCACGCGCGTCGGAGCGGAAGGCGCGCACCCGCCGGCCTACACGCCCGAGCTCGCCGCTGCGCAGCTTCGCGAGATGGGCGCGCTGGTGCGCGGCCCGATGCACTTCTGGAATGAGTTCTACACGGTGCTGCTCGAGGTGTACGGCAAGCGCTCGGGCAAGGAGGGCCCGCGCTTCATGCCGCGCAACGCGTTCAACCCGCCGAACGCGGCGTCGGGCGCGACCGGAGGCGGCCAGAGCACCAACATCTACGCCGGCGGCGTGTTCGACCTCGCGCCTGATGAGGCGCTGATCGTCGAGTCGCGCATCCCTGTGCCGCCGCAGTACATCGGCTTCCACCTCGCGAACCTGTGGGGCGAGTCGCTCGACTTCGCGAATCACCAGACGAGCCTGAACGGCTGCCAGGTCGAGCCCGATGCCGATGGCGTGCTGCGCTACGTGGTGGCGCATCGCGACCCGGGCGTGCCGAACTGGCTCGACACCACCGGCCAACGCGAGGGCTTCCTGACCCCGCGCTGGGCCTACTCGGTGCAGCCGCCGCCGGATCAGTGGCCGAGCATCCAGGCACGCAAGATTCGCTTCGACGAGATTCGCCAGCACCTGCCGGCCGGCGTGCGCACCGTTTCGCCGCAGGAGCGCGCCGAGCGGATCCGCGTGCGGCAGGAGCACGTGAAGCGGCGCTATCGGGTGTTCTGACGCTGCGTCGAGCCATCCGCGCGGGGGCGATGCTGGCGCTGGCTGCACTCCCGATCACGGCAGCCGAGCGGCCGGCCGATCTCGTGCTCTTCGATGGCGCGGTCTACACCGTCGACGCGGCGCGCAGCTCTGCCAGCGCGGTGGCGGTGCGCGATGGCCGCATCGTCTACGTGGGAGATGACGGCGGCGCGCGCGCGCTGGCCGGGCCGGGAACCTCGGTCGTCGACCTCGACGGCGTGATGCTGCTGCCGGGGTTCGTCGACGCGCACGTCCATCCGATCTCGGGCGGCCTCGAGCTGCTCCAGTGCGACTTGCACGACCTCGCGAGCGTCGATGCGCTGCTCGCGAAGGTGAGGCAGTGCGCCGATGCGCAACGCGACGCTCCTTGGGTCGTCGGCGGCGGCTGGGAGCTGCCGCTGTTTCCGGGCAGCGGTCCGGATCGCCGCCTGCTCGACCCGATCGTCGCCGATCGGCCGGTGGCGCTCGCGGCCAGTGACGGTCACTCGCTCTGGGTCAACTCGAAGGCGCTCGCGCTCGCCGGCATCACGGGCGCGACCCCGGACCCACCGAGTGGCCGGATCGAACGCGACCGCGAGACCGGCGAGCCGTCGGGCACGCTGCGCGAGAGCGCGACCGCGCTGGTATGGGATCGGATCCCCCGTCCGAGCGCTGCCGAGCTCGCCGCGGCGCTCGCGCTCGCGGCGGAGCTTGCGCACCGGTTCGGCATCACGACTTGGGTCGACGCCGCCGCCGGCGCCGAAGAGCTCGCGGCCTACCGCGACCTCGACCGCGAGGGTGGGCTCGGGCTCTTCGTGCGCGCAGCGCTGCGCGTCGACCCGAGTCGAAGCGTCGAACAGGTCGCCGATCTCGTCGCGCTGCGCGCGCGCGACTGGGGGCCACGGGTGGTCGCGGGTGCCGCGAAGCTCTTCGCGGACGGCGTGATCGAGTCGGGCACCGCGGCACTGCTCGCGCCCTACCTGAAACGGAACGGCAGCCGAGGCGAGCTCGTCTGGAGCGAAGAGCGGCTGCGCGCGATCGCGCTCGCCCTCGACGCCGCCGGCTTTCAGCTCCACGTCCACGCGATCGGTGACCGCGCCGTTCGCGCGACGCTCGACGCGATCGAGCGGGTCGAACGCGAACGCGGGCGGCGCGATCGGCGACCCACGCTCGCGCACCTCCAGCTCATCGACCCGGTCGACATCGCGCGCTTCCGGCGCCTGGGCGCCGCGGCGAACTTTCAGCCGCTCTGGGCGTACGAGGACCGCTACATCCGCGAGCTGACCGTTCCGTTTCTCGGGCCCGAACGCTCGCGCTGGCTCTATCCGATCGCGTCGGTCGCGAAGAGCGGCGCTCCGCTCGCCGCGGGCTCGGATTGGTCGGTGACGTCGATGAATCCGCTCGAGGCGATCGAGGTGGCGCTGACGCGGCGCGATCCCACCGCTGGCCCCGGCCCGGGGTGGATCCCGGAAGAGCGCTCGGATCTCCCGACGCTGCTCGCCGCGTACACGATCGGCGGCGCGTGGACGGCGTTTCGCGAGCGGGAGTCGGGCTCGATCGAGGTCGGAAAGAGCGGGGATCTGATCATCCTGGAGAAGAATCTGTTCGATCTCTCGCCGCACGAGATCTCGGAGACGCGCGTGCTCCGGACCTACTTCGAAGGGCGCGAGGTCTACCGCGCACAGAGAAGGTGACACAGCGTCCGGGCCTCACGAGAATCCAGCCAAAACTGCCTATGCTCGGCGATCGATGAACCAGAGCACGGTCGGGGCGTCTGCGGAGCAGCTCGTGCTTCACCTGCTGCTCCAGCTGATCGCGATCCTGATCGCGACCCGTCTCGTCGCCGCCGCCGCCCGGCGCCTCGGCCAGACCGATGTCTCGGGCGAGATCCTGGCCGGCCTCCTGCTCGGGCCCTCCCTGCTCGGCGCGCTCGCCCCCGACGCGCTCGCATGGCTGTTCCCGCCGCTCGCGG
>CAZPNB010000483.1:0-3518 GCA_964587305.1 uncultured Spirochaetales bacterium
GGTGATCCTCGCCGCCGGCGCGCTCTTCGACCTGTTGATTCCGGCGCTGTGGATCATCGCGATCGGCAGCGCGATCACTGCCGGCCAGCGGATCGCGCTCGCCTACCGCGAGATGCAGCGCCTCGACGCCGCCGATGCGAACCTGGAGCGCAGCCGATGACGACCGAAGACCCGAAGGCCGGTGAGTTCACCTCGAGCGAGCCGGAGCAGCGAACCAGTAGAGCGCTGCCGCGCATCGACTTCTCGACGCTCGTGCTGTCGCTGGCCACCTCTGCGATGGTCCACATGGGCCTCGTGCCCGACCCGGAGCGAGGCGGCTCCTCCGAGAAGAATCTCGTGCTGGCGCAGCAGACCATCGACACGCTCGAGATGCTCCAGCACAAGACCCTGGGCAACCTCGACGCGGAGGAGACGAAGCTGCTGCAGACCGTGCTCTACGAGCTGCGCATGAGCTACGTGAAGGCCCGAGGCTAGCCTGTGCAGCGGCCCGCCTTCGCTCGCCATCCCGTCCGATCTACGCTCGGCTTCGCCTCGCTGCGCGCCAGACGGCTTGCGCTCGCCGCGCGTCGGCCGACTCCGTCGGCCTCCTAGCCGCTCCGTGTCGACTGTGCGACTCGACGCGCCGGCCAAGGTGAATCTGGGCTTGCGCATCGTTGGGCGCCGCGACGACGGCTACCACGAGCTGGAGAGCCTGTTCGTACCGCTCGATCTCGCCGACGCGATCGCGCTGCGCGTCGAGTCGGCGACCGCCGTGTCGGTGTCGCTCTCACTCGGCGGCGATGCGGAAGGCGCTCCACCCGGTGACGACAACCTCGCCGTACGCGCGGCGCGGGCGTTCCTCGCCCGGGGCCGCATCGCGGCACACGTGGCGATCGACCTCACCAAACGCACGCCGGTGGCCGCCGGGCTCGGCGGGGGGTCCAGCGACGCGGCTGCGGTGCTGCGCGGTCTGGTGCGGGCGTTCCCCGCAGCGCTCCCGCCCGCCGCGCTGGAGGAGGTCGCGCTGTCGCTGGGCGCTGACGTGCCCTACTTCCTCGATCCGCGACCCGCGTGGGTGACCGGCATCGGTGAGCGGCGCGAGCCGGTCCGCCACCTCCCTTCCCTCGCGCTGCTGCTCGCGAATCCGGGCGAAGCGCTCGCGAGGGAAGAGGTGTATCGCGCGTTCGACGCGCTGTCGGGTCCGCGCGCCCCCCGACCGTCTCCCCCGAGCCACCTCGACCGGCAGCTGGCCGACAACGGCGCGCTCGCGGCACTGCTCCACAACGACCTGGAGGAGCCTGCCGTGCGCCTGTGCCCGCCAATCGCGCGACTTCGGCAGCAGCTGCGCTCCTCGGGCGCGCGCGCGGTCGGGATGTCGGGCAGCGGCGCGACGCTGTACGGGGTGTTCGCCGACCGCGCCACCGCCCTGCTCGCGGCGGGGCAGCTGGCGCTGCCAGAACGCGCCTGGACCCGGGTCGCGGCGACCCTGGAATCCGGATAACCTCCGGCGCTCTGGGGAGCGCATAGCGCCCCGGTAGCCTCTGGAGTGGGTCCCCACGCGGGGGACTCTCCTTCTGGGGCGTTGCCAAATTGGGGCGTCGCCAAATTGGTAAGGCAGCGGCCTTTGGAGCCGCCATCTGCAGGTTCGAGTCCTGCCGCCCCAGCCATTCAAGACCCCTGGTGTTCCAAAACCCCTGGCGTTCCGATCGAGCTCTCCTCTGTCCGGCGAGGCCCCGCGCATGAATCAGCTCAAGCTCTTCACGGGCAACGCGAACCCCGCGCTCGCGGTCGCGGTGGGGCAGTACCTCGATGTCGAGATGGGCAAGGCTCTGGTGGGGACGTTCAGCGACGGTGAGGTCAACGTAGAGATCCAGGAGAACGTGCGCGGCTCCGACTGCTTCGTGCTCCAGTCCACCTGCGCGCCGGCCAACACCCACCTGATGGAGCTCCTGATCATGATCGACGCGTTGCGCCGCTCGTCGGCGCGTCGGATCACCGCGGTGCTCCCCTACTACGGATACGCGCGACAGGATCGCAAGGTGCGGCCGCGGCTGCCGATCTCCGCCAAGCTGGTCGCCGACCTGATCTCCACGGCTGGCACCGACCGGCTCTTGTGCATCGATCTCCACGCCGGGCAGATCCAGGGCTTCTTCAACATCCCCGTCGACAACCTGTTCGCCACGCCGGTGCTGCTCGACGCGATCCGCGACCGCTACGGCAGCCAGCCGCTGACCATCATCTCACCCGACGCCGGCGGCGTGGAGCGCGCGCGCGCCTACGCGAAGCGCCTCAACGCGTCCCTGGCGATCATCGACAAGCGCCGCGAAGCCGCCAACGTGTCGCAGGTGATGAACATCATCGGCGAGGTGGAAGGGCGCACCTGCGTGATCGTCGACGACATCGTCGACACGGCGGGCACGCTGACCGAAGCCGCGGCCGCGCTCAAAGACGCCGGCGCGGCGGTGGTCTCCGCGGCGATCACCCATCCGGTGCTCTCGGGCCCGGCGATCAAGCGCATTCGCGAGTCGTCGCTGACGGAGCTCGTGATCACCGATACCGTGCCGCTGCGGCCGGAGGCCAAGGACTGCGAGCAGGTCCGGGTGGTCAGCATCGCGCACCTCTTGTCCGAGGCGATCCGCCGCATCAACAACGAGGAGAGCGTCAGCTCTCTGTTCGTCTGAGGTCTCCAGTGTCCGATCATCAGCTCGCCGTCGAACCGCGCGCGGGAAGAGGCAAGGGCTATGCGCGCAAGCTGCGCGCGGCCGGCCGCATTCCGGCCGTCTGTTACACCCCGGGCGAGAGCGCGACCGCGATCCAGCTCGACCCGGCGACGCTCGATCGGCTGCTGCGCAAGAGCTCGGCCGGGATGAACACGCTGATCGACCTCGCCGGCGGCGGGCTCGACGGCAAAGTCGTGCTGGTGAAGGAGCTGCAGCGGGATCCCGTGAAGGGCACGCTGCTGCACGCCGACCTGTACGCGGTGGACGTGGACAAGCCGATCGAGGTGGCGGTGCCGGTTCGCATCGTCGGTACACCGCTGGGTGTGACGTTCGGTGGCGGCATCCTCGACTTCCCGCTGCGCGAGATCCATGTGCTGTGCCTGCCGCGCGCGATCCCCGAGGAGCTTCCGATCGACGTCGGCGCGCTCCAGCTCGGCGACTCGGTGCACGTGCGCGACATCGCGCTGCCCGCGAACGTGCAGCTGATGTCGGATCCGAACCTCTCGGTCGTATCGGTCGTGGCGCCGAAGGCCGAGGAAGTGGCGGCGCCGCCGACCGACGTGCTGGCGGTCGAGGGTGCCGCGGCTCCGGCGGAGGGGGCGGCCCCCACCGCGGCCGGAGACGAGTCCGGGGACGACTGATCCGGAGCGAGCGGCTTGAAGCTCTTGGTAGGCCTCGGCAACCCGGGGCCGCGCTACGCAGCTACGCGGCACAACGTGGGTGTCCGCGTGCTCGAGCGCTTCGCGCGCGAGCACGCGATCGCGTTCGACGCCCGGCGCTTCGATGCGCGCTTCGGCAGCGGGAGCCTCTCTGGCGCTG
>CAZPNB010000484.1:0-3543 GCA_964587305.1 uncultured Spirochaetales bacterium
AATCGAGGGACGTCGCTGCGAATGCCGATGGCCCTATCGCGCGCTGCGCGCCGAGGCGCCTGCGTACCGCAACGACGCGCTCAACTTCTGGGCGCTGTCGCGCCACGCCGACGTGCTCGCGGCGTTCAAGGACACGCAGCGCTTCTCGAACGACCACGGCGTGTCGCTCGATCCCGAGTCGTGGGGGCCGCAAGCGTCCGCCGGCACGTCATTCCTGGCGTTCGATCCGCCGCGTCACACGCACCTGCGTGCGCGCGTCTCGAAGGGCTTCACGCCGCGGCGCGTCGCGGCGCTCGAGGCGAGCATCCGCGAGATGTCGGCTTCGTACCTCGATTCGCTGGTCGGCGCCGGCCGCTTCGACTTCATCGACGAGCTCGCCGGCAAAGTGCCGATGGACGTGATCAGCGAGATGCTCGGCGTGCCGCGCGCCGACCGTGCCGAGCTGCGCCGCCGCGCCGACCTGCTCGTGCACCGCGAGGAGGGCCGGATCGGCGTGCCGCCCGAGGGTGTCGAGGCGTTCGCGTGGATCCGCAGCTATTTCCGCGCGCTGCTCTACGACCGCCGCGCGCGCCCCGGCGACGACATGCTCTCGGCCCTGCTCGAGGAATCGGAGGGCGAGCGGCTCGACGAGGGCGAGATCCTGTCGTTCGCGAACCTGATGATCGTGGCCGGCAACGAGACCACCACCAAGATGCTCGCGAACGCCGTCTACTGGCTGTGGCGGCATCCCGAGCAGCGGGCGCGCGTGCGCGAGGCGCCGCGGCAGTGGATTCCGAGCTGGGTCGAAGAGACGCTGCGCTTCGACAACTCGTCGCAGATGCTCGCGCGTCGCGTTGCCGCCGACGTCCTGCTGCACGGCCAGCGGCTGCGCGCCGGAGACCGCGCGCTCTTGCTCGTGGGCTCGGCCAACCGCGACGAGCGCGTGTTCGAGCGCGCGAACGAGTACGACATCGATCGCGACACCACACAGAGTCTCTCGTTCGGCCGCGGCGTACACTTCTGCCTCGGCGCGGCGCTCGCGCGTCTCGAGGGCCGCGTGGTGCTCGAGGAGTGGTGGCGGCGCTTCCCGGACTACGAGATCGAGCCCGAGGGCGCCGTGCGGGTGCACTCGATCAACGTGCGCGGCTTTGCTGCGCTTCCGGTGAAGGTGTAGTGCGATGAGCCACGTCTCCCCCGCGATCGGAGCTCCCGCCGCTGCGGGCGCCGTCGCCAGCGCGCGCGGCGGCAACCCTCCGCCGGTGCTGTCGGGCGGCCTCCCGCTGCTCGGCCACCTGCTCGAGCTGCGCAAGCGGCCGATCGAGCTGTTCTGGCGCGTGCGCAACGAGTGCGGCGAGATCGGCGAGATGAACTGGGCCGGCAACCGCGTCGTGCTGCTGACCGGCGAGGAGGCCCAGGGGGCGTTCTTCCGCGCCGAGGAGGAGCAGCTCGACCAGGCCGCCGCGTATCCGTTCATGACGCCGGTCTTCGGTCGCGGCGTGCTGTTCGACGGCAATCCCGAGCAGCGCCGTCAGGCGATGCGCAACCAGTCGCTGCGCGACAAGATGATGCGCGGCCACGCCGAGACGATCGCGAACGAGACGCGGCGCATCATGGCCAAGCTCGGCGATGCGGGTGAGATCGACCTGCTCGACTTCTTCGCGGAGCTGACCCTCTACACCTCGAGCGCGTGCCTGATCGGGCCGGAGTTCCGCGAGGAGCTCACGCCCGAGTACTTCCGCGTGTTCTACGAGCTCGAGAAGGGCACCGACGCGATCGCGTACGTGAACCCGGACCTGCCATTGCCGGTGTTCCGCCGCCGCGATCGCGCGCGCACGCGGCTCGTCGAGCTGCTGACGGACGTGTTCGAGCGCCGCGCGCAGCGCCAGGACGGCAAGCGTGAGCTCTTCGACGTGCTGCTCGGGATCCGCGATGCCGAAGGACGCCCGCGCTACACGATCGACCAGGTGACCGGGATGTTCATCTCGATGATGTTCGCCGGTCACCACACGACGTCGGGCACCGCGGCGTGGACGCTGATCGAGCTGCTGCGCAATCCGGGTGCAATCGGGCCGGTGCGCGACGAGATCGACGCCCTCTACGCCGACGGGCGCGAAGTGAGCTACCAGGCGCTGCGCGAGATCCCTCGGCTCGAGGCCGGCATCAAGGAGTCGCTGCGCCTGCACCCGCCGCTGATCGTGCTGATGCGCAAGGTCGTGACCGACTTCCACTACAAGGGCTTCACCGTTCCGGCCGGCAAGCTGGTGGCGGTGTCGCCGGCGGTGTCGAACCGGATGCCCGAGTGCTTCCCCGACCCCGACCGCTTCGACCCTGCGCGCTATGCAGACGGACGCGAGGAAGACCGCCAGGTGATGGCCTGGATCCCGTTCGGCGCCGGACGCCACCGCTGCGTCGGCGCGGCGTTCGCGATGATGCAGCTCAAGGCGATCTTCAGCGACCTCTTGCTGCGCTACGACTTCGAGCTCAGCCAGCCGCCCGAGAGCTACCGCAACGACCACTCGAAGATGGTCGTGCAGCTCCGGCAGCCCTGCCGCGCGCGCTACCGGCGGCGGGCAGTCTGAAGGACGGCGAGACGCGATGCGCATCACGGTCGACCTCGACCTGTGTCAGGGGCACGGGGTGTGCTGCTCGGAGGCTCCGGAGCTGTTCCTGCTGGCGGGCGACAAGGTGCGCGTGCTCGACGCCGCGCCCGCGCCCGCTCACCACGCAGCGGCGCGCCTGGCCGCGAAGTACTGCCCGACCCGGGCGATTTCCATTCAGGAGGAGAATTGATGCCCGCATTCCCGCGCCAGGAGCTCGAGGAGATGATGCGCCGCTGGGTGGCGGCGAACGACGAAGCCGGCCGCACCGGCGACTGGTCGAAGATGTCCCAGTTCTACACCGAGGACGCGATCTACACCTGGAACAACGGCCAGAAATGGGAGTTCGTCGCCCGCGGACGCAAGCAGATCCACGAGTGGGCGTTCGGCAGCGAGATGGCCGGGCTCGAGCACTGGGTCTATCCCTACGTGCGCACGCTGATCGACGACCAGAAGGGCGAGATCCTCGGCGTCTGGCGGCAGATCGCGCCCGACATGGATGCCGACGGAAAGCCGTACGAGATCGCCGGCACCGGCGGCTCGTGGTTCCGCTATGCCGGGAACTATCAGTGGGACTGGCAGCGCGACTTCTTCGACCACATCAACGCCGGCACCGTGTTCGGCGCGATGATGAAGCAGAACCAGCTGAAACCGAAGATGGTGGAGCGTTTGCAGAAGGGCCCGAAGATGCCCGGTTGGATCAAACGCGGCGAGTTCGACTGGTACGACACGATCGCGGATCGGGAGGCCTGAGCGATGGGAAACGAACGCCGCGAGCGCGGCGCTGCGATGATGAAGAAGGTCTACGCCGGCGACGTCGTCGTGCCGCCCGAGGGCGCGAGCGCGTTCGCCGACGTGATGCTCGAGCAGGTGTTCGCCGAGGTGTGGACGCGCGAGGCGCTCCCGGTGCGCGACCGGCGCCTGTTGGTGATGGGCGTGATCGCGTGCATGGGCGAGTCGATGACCT
>CAZPNB010000485.1:0-3744 GCA_964587305.1 uncultured Spirochaetales bacterium
CGACGCGCACGGCCTGGGCGTCTTCGGCGAGAACGGTCGCGGCACGCCCGAGCACTTCGGGCTGGAGCACGAGGTCGACCTCGTGATGGGGACGTTCTCGAAGTCGCTCGCCGCGGTCGGTGGCTTCGTAGCCGGTAGCACGGAGGTGATCGACCACATCCGGCACAAGGCGCGCAGCGGGATCTTCTCGGCGGCACCTCCGCCGGCTTCGGTCGCAGCCGCGCGCAAGGCCCTCGACATCGTCGAGCGCGAACCCGAGCGCCGCAAGCAGCTCTGGGAGAATGCTCACTACCTGAAACGAGAGCTGGACACGCTCGGCTTCGACACCGGCGAATCGTCCTCTCCGGTGATCCCCGTCGTCGTCGGTGCCGACGAGGACGTCTACCGGGCGACGATCCGTCTCCACGAGCTCGGCGTGTTCGCCAATCCCGTCGTGTCGCCGGCGGTGCCCGAGGGCCGGGCGATGATCCGCACGTCGTGCATCGCCACCCACACCCGCGAGCACCTCGACCGCGCACTGGAGGCGCTGGCCCAGATGGGACGCGAGCTCGGTTTGATCTAGCTCGCTGCGCGTCGGCTTTCGGCCTCCTTGCCTCAATCGCTGCCAGCCGGCGTCGGCTGATCGTGTTCGTCCTCGATCTCGCCGACGATCTCCTCGAGCACGGCCTCGAGCGTGCAGACACCCAGCACCGGCCCGCCTTCGTCGCGGACGATCGCCAGGTGTTGGCGGCCGCGCCGGAACCGGCGCAGCGCGTTCACGAGCGACAGGTCCGATGGGACGAAGGTGGCCGGCCGAACCGCGTCCTCGAGGATCACCACGCGCCGATCGGCGTACACCTGGAACAGATCCTTGGTGTGCAGGATGCCGATCACCTGCTCGAACACGCCGTCGTAGACCGGAATTCGCGTGAAGCCCGATTCCTTGATCAGATCGAGCAATGCATCCGAGTCGATGCTGCGATCGATCGCAACGACTCGCTCGCGTGGCACCATCACGTCGCGCACCCGGGTCCGCGAGAGGCGGAACACGTTGCCGAGGATCCGCCCTGCGTAGGGTCGGAGCTCGCCCGCCGCGCGCGATTCCGAGACGAGCAGCGAGAGCTCTTCGGCCGAGTGCACCGATTGCGCTTGCCCGGCCGGCTGGACGCCGATCGCGCGCACCAGCAGATTGCCCGCGCCGTTCATCAGCCACAGCACCGGACGGAACACGCGCGCGAACACCAGCAGAGGCCGGGAGAACGCGAGAGCCACGCGTCCCGGGTGTTGCAGCGCGATCGCCTTCGGCGCCAGCTCCCCGACCACGACGTGCAGGAACGTGACGATCGCGAACGCAAGGGCGATCGCCACCGAATGCACCGCCGCGACAGCGGCGACGCCGAGCGCGCCGAGCACCGGCGCGATCAGCCGCGCGAGCACCGGCTCGCCGACGAAGCCGAGCGCGATGCTGGCGATCGTGATGCCGAGCTGTGTCGCGGCGATCGCGTCGTCGAGGCTGCCGATCGCAGCGGCCGCGGACTGCGCGCCGCGACGGCCCTCGGCCACCCAGAGCTCGATCTGCGTGTTGCGCACCGCCACCAGCGCGAACTCGGTCGCGACGAAGTAGGCGTTGGTGAGAACGAGCGCGAGGATCCCCAGCAGTCCGGCGATGGAAAGACCGAGAGTCGGGCTCTCCATACCCCTCCTAGCCTTTCCGAAGGGCCAGCGCCTTGCGACCGGCCCAGTCGTCGACGAACTGCCGCGCGGTGCGGCCCGAGCGGCTCGCGCGGCGCACGGCCCAGCGCAGCGCCTCGGCACGCAGCTCGTCCCACGGGATCTCGACCCCCGCCTTGCCGGCGTAGTGCTTCACGACCTCGAGGTAGGTGTCCTGATCGAAGGCGTAGAACCCGATCACCAGCCCGAAGCGGTCGGAGAGCGCGAGCTTCTCGTCGACCGTCTCTCCGAGATGGAGGTCGCCGGCTTCGTCGAGGCGGGCCAGGGCGTTGTCGGAGACGCGCTCCTGGATCAGATGCCGCCGATTGCTCGTCGCGACGATGCAGACGTTCTCGGCGGGCGACGCGAGACTGCCTTCGAGCGCCGCCTTGAGCTCGCGGTAGCCGGCGTCACCGGCGTCGAACGAGAGATCGTCGCAGACGATCAGGAAGCGGTGAGACGCGCGCTGCAGCACCTCGAGCACGTCGGGCAGGTCGAGCAGGTCAGAGCGACGCAGCTCCACGATGCGCAATCCGCGCGCCGCGAAGCGCGCGAGCAGACCGCGAACGGCCGAAGACTTGCCGGTACCGCGTTCGCCGTGCAGCAGGACGTGGTTGAACGGAAGCCCGGCCAGAAACTGTTCGGTGTTGGCGAGCAGGCGTTCGAGCGCGCGATCGACGCCGACCAGATCGTCCAGATCGAAGAGCAGCGGCAGCTCGATCGGCCGAAGACGTCCGGGGCCGCGGCGCGCATCCCAGCGGAACGCTGTGGCGGTCTCGAACAGGCGGGCGCTCGGCGCGGGCCCGATCCGCCCTTCGAGCAGCCGCTCGGCAAGGCCCAGCACGCTCTCGAGTCGATCGATGATCCGCTTCCAGCGCCCCGCCACGGCGCTGTAGACTGACACCCATGGAGGGTGAGCGCTACGCGGCGAGCGAGCGCCCTGCCGTCGAGCGCGCCGGCCTGTGCGCCGGCTGCGCCCACGCCTCGGTACAGCACAACGCGCGCGGCAGCGAGTTCTGGCGCTGCCGGCGCGCCGACGAGAACGCGTCGCTGCGGCAGTATCCGCCGCTTCCGGTGCGCACCTGCCACGCGTTCGAGGCCGGGGAGCCGCAGATTCGAGCGAGCTAACGCTCTTGCTCCAGCTGTCTCGCGAAGCTCCGCATCTCCGGAGTCCAGCGGTTCGGCAGCGGCGATCCCAGTACCTCGAACAACGACTCGAGGAAGCTGTAGGTCAGCCCCCAGACCACGTGGCGGTCCGGCTCGCCGACCAGGATGCCGGGAAACTCGAGCTCGCCGTGGGTCGTGTAGTGAACGTGGCGTGCGCGGTCGAGCAGCCCCTCCACCGGGAACCAGAACGCGTCCTGCACCTCGTGATTGATCGCGAGCTCGCCGGGCTCGGAAGCGTGATAGACGAACGCGGAGATCACGAGCTCGGGATGGGTGCGCGGGTTCCCCTTCTTGTCGTCCAGCCGGCCGAGCAGCTCGGCCGCAGCGAGTGAGAGGCCGACTTCCTCGAGCGTCTCGCGTTGGGCTGCCTCGCGGCCGCTCGCGTCGCCCGGGTCGACGCGGCCACCCGGGAACGCCATGTGGCCAGACCAGGGGTCGCCCGCGTGGTGCGCCCGCTCGATGAACAGCACTTCCGCGCCGGACTCTCCGTCGGCCAGCACGATCGCGACGGCCGCGCGATCCACACCGTCCGCCGGCTGTAGCGCAGCGCCGTGGCGGGCGAGCGAGCGGCGGATGTGGTCGATGGAGATCACGTCGGGGAGCATAGCCGCGACCGCCGTTGCTACCGTCGCTGCGATGGACCCGGTCGCTACCGCTCCGCCCGCTGCGCGTCAGCTGCTCCAGCTCGCGCGCCGCGATCGAAAGGCCGCGGAGCAGGCCCTCGCTGTGCTTTCGATCGAGGACCAGGTCGCGATCGTGTGCGAGGCGCCGCTCGGCGAGCGCGCCCGGATCCTCGGGCTCGTATCGGATCCCGAGGCGCTGATCCCGGCACTGCCGCCGGCGGAGCTCTGCTTCACGGTCAAGGCGATCGGCCTCGCCGACGCCGCG
>CAZPNB010000486.1:0-8117 GCA_964587305.1 uncultured Spirochaetales bacterium
GCACACAGATCGAAGCCCGAGTAGAGCTTCACCGCGTCGTCCACCGTGCACACCGAGACCCCCGAGTTGCCGACCTTGCCGTAGACGTCCGGGCGCTCGTGCGGGTCGCGCCCGTAGAGCGTCACCGAGTCGAACGCGGTCGAGAGCCGCGCCGCGGGCAGCCCGCGCGACACGAGATGAAAGCGCCGATTGGTGCGCTCCGGCGTGCCCTCCCCTGCGAACATCCGGGTCGGGTCCTCGCCCTCGCGTTTGAACGGGAATACGCCCGCGGTGAACGGGAACTGCCCGGGCAGATTCTCGCGGCGCAGGAAACGGGTGAGCTCCCCCCAGTCGCGCGTGCGCGGCAGCGCGACCTTCGGCAGCCGCGTGCGCGAGAGCGTCTCGACGTGGTTGGTCACTTCGAGCACGCGCCCGCGCACCGCGTAGGACTGTTGATCGGCCGCATAGCGCGCGCGGACGGCGGGCCACTCGCGCAGCGCCGATTCGAGCTCGCTCCCGACGTCGGCGAGCGCCGCATCGCGGGCCGCCTGCAGCGGCAGCGCCGGATCCCGCTCGCCGCCGATCGCGGCCAGCGCGCGCTCGCACGACGCGGCGTCGGCCGCGCGCTCCGCGAGCTGCTCGGTCTGCGCGTGCCACGCGCGAACCGTCTCGGCGATCTCCGCGAGGTAACGGCCGCGGGCCGCCGGAATCAGCGCATCGGGCGCATGCGCGGGCGCGCGCGGGGCCACCGCCTTCCGGTCGAGCCCCAGCGCCGGCGCCAGCGCGGCGAACAGCCGATCCATACCGGCGTCGTTCCACTGGCGCGCGATCGTCGGAAATACCGGCACGTCCGCGTCGGGGAGCGCGAACGCCTGGCGATTGCGCTTCCACTGCTTCCGGACGTCGCGCAGCGCATCGAGCGCGCCCGCCCGATCGCTCTTGTTCAGCACCACGAAGTCGGCCATGTCGAGCATGTCGATCTTCTCGAGCTGCGACGGCGCGCCATACTCGGGCGTCATCACGTAGATCGAGGTATCGACGAGATCGACGATCTCCGAATCGCTCTGGCCGATGCCGGCGGTCTCGACGAACACGACGTCGAAGTCGGCGGCCTGGACGACGCGCAGCGCGTCGACGACCGTGCGGGAGACCGCGAGGTGGGCGCGCCGCGTCGCGAAGCTGCGCACGAAGATGCGCGGGCTGTAGATCGCATTCATCCGGATCCGGTCGCCGAGCAGCGCGCCGCCGGTGCGGCGGCGCGTCGGGTCGACGAGCAGGAGCGCCACGCTGATCTCCGGACCATCGCGTCGCAAGCGCAGCACCAGCTCGTCCACCACGCTGGACTTCCCCGCGCCTCCGGTCCCGGTGAAGCCCAGCACCGGCGCCGCGGCTCGCCTGCGCTGTGCGGCGAGCGCTGCGCACCACGCCGCGGCGGCGGGATCGCCCTCGTCGCATTCCTCGAGCCAGCTGATCGCGTGCGCGACCGCGCTCGGCGCGGCCGGCGAGAGCGCGCCCGGGTCCGGCGCTCCGCGCGCAGGCGAGGCCCGACACTCGTCGAGCAGCGAGCGGATCATGCCCTCGAGCCCGAGCGCGCGTCCGTCGGCGGGCCCGAAGATCCGCGCGACGCCCTCGGACGAGAGCGCGGAGGCCTCCTCCGGCGTGATCGTGCCGCCGCCCCCGCCGTAGACGCGCACGTGCGCTGCGCCGAGCTCGGCGAGCCGCTGGGCGAGGTAGCGGAAGAACTCCATGTGACCGCCCTGATAGGACGACACCGCCACCGCGTCGGCGTCTTCCTGGACGGCGGCGACCGCGATCTCCTCCACCGAGCGGTCGTGTCCGAGGTGGATCACCTCGGCGCCCTGCGCCTGCAAGATCCGGCGCATGATGTTGATCGCAACATCGTGGCCATCGAAGAGCGACGCGGCGGTCACCACGCGCACGCGCCGGGCGACCCGCGCGGCGGCGACCGGTGTCGCGGCGAC
The DNA here is from genome assembly GCA_964587305.1 of uncultured Spirochaetales bacterium. Lineage (GTDB taxonomy): Bacteria > Myxococcota_A > UBA9160 > UBA9160 > SMWR01 > JAHEJV01. The sequence continues at coordinate 1,962 of CAZPNB010000486.1, forward strand.
GGGTCGACTCACGAGGACCGCCGCTTTCGCGCCGGCTTCGACCCGGCCGCGCCGCCGATCCGCCGTCCGACGCGGTCGCGGTACGCGTCGATCTCCACGCGTAGCGCCAGCAGCTCCTCGACCCGCGCGTCCACGTCGGCGCGATGGCGCGAGAGCAGCTCGTCGAGCCGCCCGAGCATCGCGCGGGTCGAGCCGCCGGCCGGGCCACCGATCGCATGGACCGCGTTCAATTCCTTGATCTCTAGGAGAGATAGACCGAGAGCCTTGAGGCGCTGGATGAAGCGCAGGCGCTCGAGCTCGTCGGGTCCGTAGACGCGGCGCCCGCTGGCCCGCCGGCGCACGCCCGGCAAGAGACCCATCTCCTCGTAGTAGCGGAGCGTGCGGGCCGAGACGCCGGCGCGGGACCGGATCTCGGCAATGCTCCAAACGCCGTCCGGCCCCGGCTGCGGATCGGAAGCAGCCTCCCCGCGCGCATCAGTTTGCCAGCTCACGTCAACTGGCTAGCACCGCCGGGCCCGATCCGCCAGCTGCCGGCGCGGCGGCGGCCTTTGCGCGCGAACGCGGTCGCCGGCAACGCCCTCGCAGCCACGGCGAGTAAGATCTCCTCGTGCGCCGCCCTCTCGACCCCGACCGGCTGCGCGAGGTGCTCGACACGCTGGGGCGAGCGTGCCGCGGCCCCGGTGTCGTCTATCTCACCGGAGGCGCAGCCGCGCTGCTGGAGGGCTGGCGCAGCGCCACCGTCGGCCTCGACCTGAAGCTCGACCCCGAACCCGAAGGGGTCTTCGCAGCGATCGCCCGGATCACGGGGGAGCTGGACGTGAACGTGGAGCTCGCCTCACCCGACGACTTCCTGCCCCAGCTCGCGGACTGGCGGGAGAAGAGCCCTCGCATCGGTCGCTTCGGTCCGCTCGAGGTCCGCCACTACGACTTGCGCGCCCAGGCGCTGGCGAAGCTCGCCCGCGGCTTCGAGCGCGACACAGGCGACGTCCTGGCGATGCTCGAGCGGGGCCTTGTCACCTGCGACGCGCTCCATTCGGCGCTCGCACAGATGGAGCCGCGTCTGGAGCGCTTCCCGCGCGTCTCCGGTCGCGACCTGCAGCGCCGCCTGGCCGAGGTCTGCCCGCCCGCGGAAACGCCTCGATGAGCGCGCAGGACGATTCGCTCCACGGCCTGCCTGGCGCAGATCTCGTGCGACACGGGCTCGAGGATCTCACGCACGCCCGGGGCACGCCCGAGGCGGCGCTCTGCGAGGTGGCCCGCACGCGCCTGCGCTCGCTCGGCGTGCCGGTGCCCGAGGCTCCGCCGGCCGAGGTCGACGCGGAGCTTCGCCTCTACGCGCGACTGGGCGCACGACATCCCGACCGGGATCCCTACGTCCTGTACTGCGCGTGGCTCGATCAGCTCGACAGCTTCCTCTCGGCGCTCACCCAGCTGCGCGAGCGGCGAGCTGCACGAGCCCGCCCGTGACGTCGCCCGGTGTTCCATTTTCAAGGAATGTTTTAACTTCCGAACGCGATGGCGACCCGCGTCGTGACCTACTACCCGCTGCCGAGCAGCGCGCGCGCGCGCACCGCCTCGTCGGTTCTCGCCGAGCTCTCCGCCGCGACGACGGCGTTTGCGCGCGAGCGCGGTCTCGTGGTCGTGGAGCCGTTCGTGGAGGCGCGGCGCGGCCGCGCGCGCCCCGAGCTCGAACGCGCGCTGGCGCGCTGCCGCGACGCGCGCGCCGCGCTGCTCGTGTCGAGCCTGGCGGCGGTGGGCGGAGATCGGATGTTCCTCGACGCGGTGCTCGAGGCCGGCGTGGTGCTGCTCGCCGCTGACGCCGGCACCGCGCGGCGGCCGACGTTGCGCCTGCTGCGCGACGTCGCGCGCCACGCGCAGGCCGAGGCCTCGGATCGCAGCCGCGACGCGCTGCAGGCGGCGCGCAGCCGCGGCGTCCGGCTCGGCTCCCCACGCCCCGAGATCGGCTCGCGGGCAGGCGTCGCCGCGCTGCGCGCCCGCGCCGACGCGCACGCCGAGACGCTCGCCCCGCTCCTCTCCGAGCTCGTGCTGTCGAACCCCGGCGCGTCGCTGCGCGATCTCGCCGCGCTGCTCGACCAGCTCGACGTCCCGACACCGCGGCGCGGTCGCTGGGGTCCGAGCGCGGTCCGCAACGCGATCCAACGGGCGGGGCTTTCGGCGCTGCGAGGCGAGGCCGGCCGTTGAGGCGTGAGGCGAAGGGATGACGCGAGGGTCCGGCCGGGCGAGCCCGGAGATCGCCCGAATGCTGCTCGAGCGATGGGCGTGGATCGCCGGCACAGCGGTGGGTCTCTTGCTCCTTTGGATCGCCAGCTGCGCTCTGTGCAGCCCGTCGGGCGAGATCGAGGGAACGCGATCGGCGGTCCGCCCCCGCCGCGCCGCCGCTACGGCGGACGCGGAGATGGCAGCCCTGCGGATGGCGCTCGACCGCGAGGTCGAAGCGCGCGAGCGCCTGGCCTTGGAGCTGGAATCGCTGCGCGCGCAGATCGTCAGCAGCGGCCGCGCTGCCGACGATCCCCGCGCGACGGACTCGCCGAGCGCCGCGGGCGGTGGGGCGCAGCGCCCGATGTTCGATCGCGATGCCCTCGTCGCCGCCGGCATCGATCCGCGCGCCGCGCAGGATCTACGCGGGCGCTGGGAGGGCGTGGAGATGGAGAAGATCCGGCTCGGCGATCGCGCCCGGCGGGAGGGTTGGGCCGGCACGGCTCAGCATGGCCAGGAGCTGCGCGCGCTCGACGACGAGCTGCGCCAGGAGCTCAGCCAGGCGGAGTACGATCGCTACCTCTACGCCACCGGGAAGGCGAACCGCGCCCGCGTCACCGATGTGATCGGCCGCTCGCCGGCCGACGACGCCGGATTCGAGCCCGGAGACACGCTTCTCAGCTACGACGGCGATCGCATCTTCAGTATCGAGGAGATCCGGGACCGGGCCACTGGCAGCCGCCCGGGCGATTCGATCCGCGTGGAAGTGCTGCGGGACGGCGAGCGCTTGAGCCTGAACGTTCCCGGCGGCCCGCTCGGCTTGATGCTCGCTCCGGAGCGCCAGGCGCCGCGCTGATCCGCGCGGCCCCTCCGGGCTTACCCAACCAATCCGTCACTTTTCCACGCAAAGCGTCACTATTTGCTTGAAAAGTGCGGGCTACAGGTTTAGAACGGCGCTTGATCTCAATGCAAGTCCTTGATGGACAAAGGAGAATACTGTGAGGAACTGGATCGGATATCGAACCGGGTTGCTGGTAGTTGGTTTGGTGGCTGGAGTTGCCGGTGGGGTTCTGCTCCTCACGGCGTCCACGACGCAGGCCGCTCCGGCGGAGAAGGTCACGATCTGCCATGCGGCGGGTCAGGACGACACGCTTCACTACATCACGCTGAACCTCTCCTTCAACGGGGTGTTCGGCGGCAACGGCCAGTCGGGCCACTTCCTCGAGGATGGATCCACCGCGGCCGGACACGAGCACGACACGTTCGGCCCCTGCGAGGAGCCGTCGCCGAGCCCGACGCCCACGCCTGGGGTCTAGCTGCTAGCCGAGAGTCAGAATCGCGCGCGGGAGGGCCATCGGCCCTCCCGCGCTTCGCTTCAGCGCCAGCCCGGAAGCGCGGTGTAGACCGCCCGCTGATACGCCGGCGCCTCGACGTAGCAGAGCGTGAACGGGCTGATCAGCGCGAATCCCAGCACCAGCGCGGCGAATGCCAGCCACACGCTGCGGCGCTGCTCCCGCCAGCCACCGGGGCGGGTCCAGCCTTCGTGATCGAGCCAGAGCGCCACCGCGCAGACGCTGAACACGAGCGGCGTCAGGTAGTGATAGAGGAAGAGGACACGCGGCACCCCGACCAGCGGCCCGTACGAGAGCGCCCAGCCGCACAGCGGGATCCACAGGCGCGGCGGCCAGGCGCGCGTCGGGTCGCCGGGCTCCGGAGGAAAGACCGCCCGCAGCGGGCGCGCGGCGAGCACGAGCACCAGGCCCCACGCCGACCCCCACCAGACGACAGGGTTGCCCAGGAAGAAGAGGTGGCGGCCGGCTTCGCTCCAGTACGAGACGGCGCGCAGCATCAGCGGCCAGCTCCACCACGGGCTCGAGTAGGAGTGGCTGGCGGCGAGTCCGACGTTGGCGCTCCACATGCGGCCATGGACGGCGAGTGTGTCGGCGAGCCAATCCCCGCTCGGGGCTCCCCAGCGATCGCCGGGCCCGGGCGCCGACAGCAGCGCGAAGTGCAACCACCATCCCGTTGCGTAGACCGCGAGCGCAGCCGTCACCACCACGGCGGCATCTGCGACGAGGGTGCGCAGCACCGCCAAGCGCCGATCCCGCAGCCACTCGCCGATCCCGCACAGGCCGACCATCGCGAGCGCGATCAGCCCGGTGAACTTGCTGCCGACCGCGAGACCCACCAGCGCGCCGGACGCCAGCGTCCACGCGCGGCGTGCGGCGATTCCGCGCGCATTCAGCGCGGCGAGGTAGCACGAGATCGCGCCCAGCGTGGCCGCCAGCAGCACGCCGTCGAGCGCGAGGATGCGGGTCTGGATCAGCAACGCGTTGTCCAGCGCGATTGCCAGGCCGCCGAGAAGCGCACTCCAATCGCTGGCTTGGAACTGGATCAGCAGCCCGAACACGAGCAGCGGGATCAGCGTGCCGGCCAGCGCCGGGACGAAGCGCAGCAGCGCCGGCGAGACCTGGGTGATCGGGCGGTGGATCGCGCCGAAATCCTGGTCGCCGCGATACCCGCCGAGCGCCGCGACCCCGGCGACGAGCAACTTCGTGTGAGGCGGATGAACGTCGAAGAAGTAGGCCCCCGATCCGGTGTACGCGTTCACGAAGTCGCCGAACCACACCTCGTCGAACACAACCGAGCGCGGCTCGGAGAGCCGAAAGAAATGCAGCGGCACCGTGATCGCGGCGATCAACAGCAGGAGCCGCGTTCGTCTGCCAGGGCGCAGCGGATCCACCGGACGCGATCTCCTCGCCTGACCTTTGACTTGTCCAGTACCGCATAGGAAAGCGCCGCGCACCCCGCCTTCGGGTTCGCCTCAGGACCTAGACGGGAATCACACTGCGCCGCTTCGCCGGCAGCGGATCGCGGCGGCCCCACGCGGCGCGCAGGCGCGCGACCAGCTCGTTGCGCAGCTCGCGCGGCGGCACCACCGCATCGATCGCCAGCTCGCTCGCGAGGCGCTCGACGTCGATCTCGGCGCGGTACTCGGCGCGCAGCCGTTCCTCCTCCGCGGCCCGCTCTCCTTCGGGCAGCGCCTCGAGCTTGTTGAAGTAGACCGCGTTCACGGCTGCCTCGGGACCCATCACCGCGATCATCGCGCCGGGCAGCGCGAGCGTCGCCTCCGGCTCGAAGCCGGGCCCGCTCATCGCGTAGAGGCCGGCGCCGTAGGCCTTGCGCACGATCACCGAGAAGCGCGGCACCGTCGCCGACGACACCGCGTGGATCATCTTCGCGCCGGCGCGGATGATCCCCTGCCGCTCCACCTGCACGCCGACCATGAAGCCCGGCACGTCGGCGAGGAACACCAGCGGCAGCCCGAACGCGTCGCACAGCCAGATGAAGCGCGCGGCCTTGTCGGCCGAGTCGACGAACAGCACGCCGCCCTTCGTCTTCGGCTGGTTGGCGACGATGCCCACCGGCTTGCCGTCGATCCGCGCGAAGCCGGTGATCAGCTCCTTCGCGAACAGCGCCTTGATCTCGAACAGGCTGTCGGAATCGACGAGCCGCTCGATTACCCGGTGCATGTCGAAGGTCTTGTTCTCCTGCGCGGGGATCTGCGCCTCCAGGTCGTCACAGCTCGCGACCGGATCCACCGCGGACGCGAGCGGCGGCTCCCCTTCCCAGCTCGCGGGCAGATACGACAGATACGCGCGCGCGGCCGCGATCGCCTCGCGCTCGGTCTCCACCAGGATGTCGCCGCAGCCCGAGGTGGTGCAGTGCATGCGCGCGCCGCCCATCTCCTCGAGCGTCGTCGCCTGGCCGATCACCTTCGCCACCATGCGCGGCGAGCCGAGGTACATGCTCGCGTTGCCCTCGACCATCACGACGATGTCGCAGAACGCCGGGATGTACGCGCCGCCCGCGGCAGACGGACCGAACAGAAGACACACCTGCGGCACGCGCCCCGACATCCGCACCTGGTTGTGGAAG
>CAZPNB010000487.1:0-4099 GCA_964587305.1 uncultured Spirochaetales bacterium
TTCCACGAGAAGCGCTCGCGCTCCCACATCGCGACGATCATCTGGATCGCCTCGCGCCACTGCTCGCGGCTCTTCGGCCGGTCCACGCCGAAGGCGGTCTGCTCCATCGGCGTCGAGCGCCCGGTGCCCCACTCGACGCGACCGCCCGAGAGCACGTCGGCGGTCGCCACCTTCTCCGCGACGCGCGCGGGATGCGTGAACGCGAATGGCAACAACGTCACACCGAAGCCGAGCCGCAGGTTGCGCGTGGCCTGGGAGAGCGCCCCGATCCACACCTCGGGTGCCGGGCAGTGCGAGCGCCCCTCGCGGAAGTGATGCTCGACCATCCAGACGCAGTGGAATCGATAGCGGTCGGCGAGCTTGATCTGCTCGCTCGCGTCGGCGTAGGCCTTCTGCTCGCTGCGGCGCTGGCCCTGCGGATGCGGTCCATCCCACGGCTTGGGCACGTCCACCTCGTAGAGCAGGTCGAGCTTCATCGTCTCCTCCGCAGCGGGTCTCAGGTCAAGGGATAGGGAAAGCGAGTGGTAGTTCCGCCGTCCACCACCAGCGTCTGGCCGGTGATGCGGCGCGCGAGCGTCGAGCACAGGAACAACGCGGCGCCGGCCACGTCCTCCGGCTCGGCCATCCGATCCACCACGTCGTCGCCGGGTCGCCGGATCTCGCCGCTGGCCCACAGGCCCTCGATGCGCGGTGTGCGCACCGACCCCGGCACCACGGCGTTCACGCGCACGCGCGGCCACCACTCCTCCGCCATCGTGCGCACCAGCGACAACAGGCCGGCCTTCGCCGCACCGTACGCGCCGTGCCGCGGGGCCGCGAACGCGCCGCTGACCGACGCGATCGCGACGACGCTGCCCGCGTTCCCGGCGTCGCGCCACCGCGCGGCGGCCGACCGCGCGACGTACCAGTGGTGCTTCAGGTTGACGAGGAAGTCGCGTTCCCAGGTCGCCTCGTCCATCTCGAGCAGCGGCGCCCAGCTGGCCCCGCCGACGATGTTGACGACGCTCGCCAGCGGGCCGAGCCGCGCCTCGGCCTGCGCGATTGCGCCCTCGGCCTCGCTCGCGTTGGTGACGTCGGCCAACACCGGGATCGCGTCGACGCCGAGCGCCGCGACCTCGCGCGCCACCGCGCGCGCGCGCTGCTCGTGATCGTCGACCAGCGCGACCCGCGCACCGGCCCGCGCGAGCAAGAGCGCCGTCGCTCGGCCGATGCCCTGGCCGGCGCCGATCACCGCCACTCCGCTGCCGGCCAGACCCAGCCCGTGCAGGGGCCCGCCTTCGCTCGCCTGCGGCTCGCTGCGCGTCGGCCGACTCACGCGGCCTCCTTGCCGATCGCCGACGCCGCCCAAACCAACTCCTTCGGACTCTCTCGCCGGCGCATCCTACCTCAACCCGCGCCAGGAGTTCGGAAGCGCGCGGGGCTATCTTGGTCGAGCGCTCGCGAAGGGTGGCCATGCCGTCGACGCCGAGAAGCCAAGATCACGGAATCCCGATCCGACGGCCGGACCTCGCGATCTCCAGCGCGATTCCGCGCCACTGGCTGGGCGGCAATCCGTTCGCCAGCCATTTCTTCGATGCGCTGTCGTCGACCTTCCCCGACGGCGAGGCGTTCTTCGTGCGGTCGGTGCAGCACTACCGCGGCCGGATCAGCGACCCGGACCTGCTCCGCGCGATCGCGGGGTTCGCCGGGCAGGAAGCCCAGCACCGCCAGCAACACGATCGCCACCTCCAGCTGCTCCAGGGCTCTGGCTACACCGCGCTGGCGGCGCGCAATCGCATCATGCGGTGGGTGATGTACTTCGTCGGGCGCTGGCATCCGCGCGGCGCGCTCGCGGCCACCGCCGCGCTCGAGCACCTGACCGCGATCCTGGCGCGCCGCGTGCTGCGCGACACCGATCGCCTCTGCGCGCAGATGGATCCGCGCATGGCGCGGCTCTGGCAGTGGCACGCGCTCGAGGAGTCCGAACACAAGGCGGTGGCGTTCGATGTGCTGATGCAGGTGGCGCCGGGTCATGCGCGGCGCGTCGCCGTGCAGGTGGTGAACAGCCTCGGGCTGCTGCTCGAGGTCCTCGACCGAACGCTCTACATGCTGTGGAAAGACGGCCTGTTGTTCCGCCGCGTCACGTGGCGACAGGGCTGGAGCTTCCTGTTCGGTGCCGACGGCTTCCTGCGCGGCCTCGGCCCCGACTACCGCCGCTGGTACCGGCGCGACTTCCACCCCGACGAGGTCGACGACTCGGCACTGATCGAGCGCTGGCGCGCGCGCCTTGCCGTTTAGTTCTTGTGGCTACAGCTAGCGCTGCGCCAGCGTGCGCGCGCGCATCGTCCGCCGCAGGTTCACCGCCTGCTGGACGATCTCGGAGGGCATCCTCGACGCGACGAAGGCCGCCGGAATCGAGCCGCCGAGATCGACGTGGGACTGGCAGACGGCCAGCGTGCCGCGCTCACTCGGCGTGAGCGTCCACGAGCCGCTCGAGCTCGGAATCCGAACCACGCCTTTACGCGGCGCGGGCCCTTCGCCCTGGATCGCGTGCCAGCGAACGCTTGCCTCGCCCGCCGTCGGATCCCGTTCGATCTCGGTCTGCAACACGACGTCGCGATCCGACAGGAACGGAACCGCGATGTAGTCGTAGACGATCATCATCCCGTCCTCGCGCCGAAGCAGCGTCCGCTCCATGCCGTCCGGAAAGGTGTCGGGATCGAGGATGTTGTGCTCGATAGCCGCGATCACGTCCTCGACCTTCCCGTCGACGGGGACCTCCAGCCGGTACTCGTCGTACTCCGAACCAGTGCGAGGGCGCGCGTAGAGCGCGAAGCCGTCAGTGGGATCGCCGCTCTTCTGCAAGAGCTCCCAGCCCTCTGCGCGGCCGGCGTCGGACGCCGCCGCCGGCGATGCGGCGGGGCTCACCGCGAGCAGGATCGCAATCGCTGCGGTGCGACCGGCGCAGAGCATCACCCCGGTGGGTGTACGGCTCACGTGACTGCCCCTTCGGCAGCGCTCGCCCTTCGGGCGCGTCCGGAAGACGGCGGGCGCGACGCGATCGACTCGCACAGGAACTCCGCGGCCTCGCGCATTCGCGCGGCGAGCGGGTAGTCCGCGACGTTCAGCCAGTGCGTGATCGTCCCGTAGAAGACGGCGATCAGCATTTCGGCGAGGAACTCGGCGTCGCGGTCGCGGCGCACGTCGCCAAGCTCCTGGCCATCGCGCATGAACTCGGCCAGCGTGCGGCGCACGTCGGTGAGCAGCGGCCCGGAGCCTTCGGGCTTGCGAATCAGTGCGCGGAGCAGATCGCGCGTCAAGCGCTGCGTGTTCTGGATCAAGCGCGTGGCGCGGCTCGCCATGTCGCCGATCCGCTCGGCGGTGCTGGCGTCGCGCTTGCGCTGCTCCTCGACCAGCAGGCGGACAACGCCGAGCACCTCGGACGTCATCTGCTGGATCAAGTCGTCCTTGCTCGGGTAGTAGTTGAAGAGGGTGGCCTGCGCGACGTCGGCAGCCTCGGCGATCTGCTCGACGGTGGTCGCGTCATAGCCCTGTCGGAGAAAGAGGCGGCCAGCCTCGTCGTAGATCCGCTTGCGCAGCTCGCGCTTCTTGCGCTCGCGCCGACCTTCACCGACCGGGGAGGTCTGCTGCGGATCAGCGGGGTCCGGCCGCTCAGTCATGGGTCGCCTCCAAATATGGAGCAGACCCTAATATTAAAGAGCGATCAATACAATGGTAAATGCCTGTCTTTCCTATTGGATTCTTTGTTTGGAGCCGACTGCTCCAGGCAAAGCTGGACCGCTGCCCAGGAAAAACATGGCCGCGCGATGGGGCATCCGCGCGCCAGCAGCCGGTCGACCGCGACGCGGAGCGCGGCGGCGCGGGGCGCTCAGCCTTCGAGCCGACCCGTCGCTTCGTTCACGTAGATCGACTTCTTCGGCACCGCGAACACCTTGCGCAGCATCGGCTCGAAATGCTCGACGGGCAGTGTGTCGTACTCGGGATCGAAGCTGTTCTGGTCGTACTTGGCGCAGAACGCGGCGCACTCCCGGAACAGCGGGTGCTCGCGGTAGCGATCCCGCTCGTTGCGGTCGAGGCCGAGGTGGTGGAAGAAGTAGTA
>CAZPNB010000488.1:0-3164 GCA_964587305.1 uncultured Spirochaetales bacterium
TTGAATCGGATGGAATCGCGGATGAAGGCGGCGATTGCCGCGATGACTGAGCTCGAACGCGGGGGGCAGGCCAATGCCGACGAACGAAGAATGGTCGGTCACTATTGGCTGCGAGCGCCGAATCTGGCGCCGACGCCGGAAATCCGAACGGCCATTGAAAGTACAACAAGAGACGTCCGTGATTTTGCGGAAGGGGTCCATTCAGGGCGAATAGTCGCGGCCGGGGGCGACGAGTTCTATATCGTTCTATTGATCGGAATCGGCGGATCGGCCCTTGGTTCTCAATTCGTTTGCGATGCACTCGGCTCAGCGAATGACGCGATGCTGCTTCGCTTTATCGACAACACCGATCCCGATGGCATCGATCGAGTGCTGGATGAGTTGGAAGAATCCCTGGGGCAGACGCTTGTGGTTGTGGTCAGCAAATCGGGCGAAACACAGGAAACCCGCAATGGCATGATCGAAGTTGCCGACGCGTTTCGCCGTGCGGGCATCGCGTTCCATCGCCAGGCCGTTGCAGTCACGTGTGAAGGCTCAAAACTTCATCAACAGGCCAAGAGCGAGCAATGGTTGAAGGCTTTTCCATTGTGGGACTGGGTGGGAGGGCGTACATCGGTAACCTCGGCGGCGGGGCTTCTGCCCATCGCGCTTCAAGGTCTGGATGTTGAAGGCTTTGTCGAAGGGGCGAACCGATGCGACATCGCAACCCGGACATCCAAGACTCGGGAGAACCCCGCTGCACATCTGGCACTGATGTGGTATTACGCCCAAGAGGGTCACGGCAGGCGCAACATGGTTGTTCTTCCTTACCGCGATCGGCTGGGACTATTCGGAAAATACCTTCAGCAGTTGGTGATGGAGTCTCTGGGGAAGGCGATCGACCGGGCAGGATTAACTGTCCATCAAGGTCTTACGGTCTTTGGAAACAAAGGAACGACGGATCAGCATTCCTTTATTCAACAACTCAGCGAGGGCCCGAACGATTTTTTTGTTACGTTCGTCGATGTCAAGAACAAGCGGAATCGGCCATCGCCCATGGTCGGCGAGGGCGTTTTTAGCGGCGATTATCTAAACGCCTTTCTCGAAGGTACGCGCGGCGCGCTATTTGAGAAAGGCCGCGAGTCGATCACTATCACTCTGGATTTACTCGATGCGCGATCGGTTGGCGCCCTGATCGCGCTTTTCGAGCGAGCCGTCGGACTCTATGCGGAACTCATCAACGTGAACGCCTACCATCAACCGGGAGTGGAGGCCGGGAAAAAGGCGGCCGCGGGGCTGCTCGCCATCCAAAAAAGGATCCTTGATCATTTAACCGATCATGCCGGTGAGTCATTTACCGCGGAGTCTCTGGCCGACGCCCTTGGTGAAACCGAGCATGTCCACGCCGTGTTCCGTTTATTGGAGCACTTGTCCTCGAACCCCGATCACGGTGTAGTCGCCCAAACCGCCGGTACTCCGGAACGCCACACCTTCGGCATCCTAGTGTAGTGGCTCAAGCTGTTTGCACCTTATCCGAGCCGCGACCGTGAGGGAGAGGACGGGGTTCGACGCCCATCAAACCGCTTCCTGACGGGCGCGGCTCGGTTCGAAAAGATGCGTCATTTATGAATAACTACACTAGCGCATACTCCATACGGCCATGATGCTTCATCGCTTCCGCCTCGATCTTCCGCCACCGGAAGTTGTCCATCGAACCCAGCCTTCCTCGAAGTCCGTTTGGATCGGTAAAGCCGGCGGCATCAGGCCGTCGCCGTCTGGCGACGTCCGAAGTAAATCTTCCCTCCGATCAGCAGCAGCAGCGTCATGGCCACCAGCCCCCACTTGGAAACCGTCGGAATCGGCAGACACTCGTCGGGAATGCCGTTGCCGTCGACATCCAGGCTCGTGTCCTCGAGGATGTCGATCAAGTCGTCCTCGCCGTTGCCGTTGCAGTCGACACCGGAGAGCGGGATCTCGTAGACATCGGGGTTATAATGAGCGGGTACACCAATGTAGCTGCCGAGGACCAAGGGCAGTACGTCACAAGAAATCGCGCCCCCCTGACCAACCCCGAACTCGAGCGCACCCCCGCACGTGTCCACAGTAATCTTAAATTGCCCGTTGCTCGCGGGCCCGAGAACCGTAGCCGCCAAATTGTTACCGCAAGGCAAAGCATTGACGCTCGCCACAATTTTGGTGGTCACCTGGTTAATGGTCGCAGCGCCGGGGACGTCGAGGTTCTTTGCCTCAAAGCAACCGGGCTCGCGGAGGCACCAAGCTCCATTGACGTTGTTCGCGGTCCCTCGGAACTCGTACAACTTTGTGGTGCTGGACCGCGTGGCTCCGTTGAGGAGGATCGAGACGTTGTTGCCGATACTATTCACCACGGCCAGGTCGAGCTTGCCATCGCCATTGAGGTCCCCGATCGCGACGGAGGGGGAGCTCGCCCCTACGGCGAAGGTGGTGACGCAGCCGAAGGCGCCGGCGCCGCTGTTGAGGAGGATCGAGACGTTGTTGCTGATGAAATTCGACACGGCCAGGTCGGGCTTGCCATCGCCATTGAGGTTCCCGATCGCGACGGAATTCGGGTTCGCCCCTACGGCGAAGTTCGTCGCGACCCCAAAGGAGCCGGTGCCGGTGCCGAGCAGGATCGAGACGTTGTTGCTGCCGTAATTCGCCACGGCCAGGTCGGGCTTGCCGTCGCCATTGAGGTCCCCAATCGCGAGGAAGATCGGGCCCGTCCCTACGGCGATGTTCGTGGGGGTGCCAAAGGCGCCGGCGCCATCGCCGAGGAGGATCGAGACCTTGTTGCTGAGGAGATTTGCCACGGCCAGGTCGGGCTTGTCATCGCCATTGAGGTCCCCGATCGCGACGAAGCGCGGGCTCGTCCCCACGGAGAAGTCGGTGGCGGTGCCAAAGGCGCCGGTGCCGGTGCCGAGCAGGATCGAGACGGTGTTGCTAGCGACATTCGCCACGGCCAGGTCGGGCTTGCCATCGCCATTGAAGTCTCCGATCGCGACGGATTCCGGGAAAAATTCTACGGCGAAGTTCGCGGCGGCCCCAAAGGCGCCGGTGCCGGTGCCGAGGAGGATCGAGACGTTGTTGCTGCCTCCATACGCCACGGCCAGGTCGGGCTTGCCATCGCCATTGAAGTCCCCGATCGCGACGGATTGCGACCCGAGTGC
>CAZPNB010000489.1:0-4538 GCA_964587305.1 uncultured Spirochaetales bacterium
CTTCGAGCGCGCGCCCCGGCAGGTACGGCGCGCGGATCGTCGCCCGCTGCCCGGCGGACACGAACGACAGGTCGGAGGCGTAGACCTCCGCCTCGATCCAGACCCGATCGAGCGGTGCGATGCGAAACAGGCGCATGCCGGGCTCGAACGCCGCACCCTCCACGATGTTCTTCTCGATCAGCACCCCGCTCGCCGGCGCGCGGACCGGCAGCGCCTCGAGCGGCGTCCCGCGCTGCTCGAGCGCTGCGACATCGCGATCGGCGACATCCCAGAGCCGGAGCCGCGCCCTCGCCGCGAGCCGGAGCGACTCGTTCTGGCTGCTCAATGCCTGGAGATACTCGGCCTGCGCGGCGTAGAGCTCGGGGCTGTACACCGAAAACAGCGGCTCGCCCACGGCGACCCGGGCGCCGAGCGCATCCGCTCGCAGCTCGCGCACGAAGCCGCGGACCTTCAGCGCCACATCGACCTGCTTCGTCTCGTCCCACGTCACGCGCCCGACCGCGCGCACGGTCCGGACGAGCGGCGCGCGCTCCACGACCGCGAACCGGACGCCGATCTTCTGAAGCCGCTGCGGGTCGATCTGGACCGATCCGCTGATCGCCTCGCGCTCGATGACCGGCGCGCGGGCGGCTGCCTCGAGCTGCACGCCCGCGGCGCCCGTGCGCAGCGTGCCCTGGGCGCGCGCGGTCTCGCCCGAAGGTCGTTCGGCCGCGAGTACCAGCTTCCAGGTTCCGGCCATCTGGATGTTCGCGTCGGCCCGGTACTCGCCGTCTCCGATCGGCTCGGCCACCACACGACCGCCCATCGAGGCCATCCCGGCCATGCTCATGCTGTACTGCACCGAGACCACCGCGTCGTCGACCGGCGCGCCCCGCGCGTCGCGAACCCGCAGCCGCAGCTCGTTGTTTCCCTCGCGCACGGGCCCCGAAGGGATCGAGACCTCGACGTGCAGGCCGCCCTGCTCGAACGCGGCGGCCGGAGCCGCGTTCCCGCCATCGTCGCTGCGGGAACAGGCACCGAGGCCGGCGGCGGCGGCGATCAGCAGCAGGCCACTGCGAGCGATCGATCTCTTCACGGGCGTTCCCCTTCCATCGCGGAGATCTCCCCCAGTGCACGCGCGAGCGCCGCGCGGCGAACGGACAGACCTGCTCGTACCTCGAAGGCTTCCTGCTCCGCGGCGAGCAGCCCTCTCTCCGCGTCCACGAACTCGAGGAAGCTCGCCTGCCCGCTCGCGAATGCCGCGCGCGCGCCGACGACGCGATCGCGCGCGGGCGGCAGCCGCCGCTCTCGCGAGATCTCGAGCAGGTGCTGCGACTCGCGAAGCCGCTCGACGGCGCTCACCACCTCGAAGCGCACCCGATCCTCGAGCTGTTGCACGCGGCTCCGCTCGCGCGAGAGCCAGGCCTCCGCCTCGTCGAGCGCTGCGCGCCGGCGCCCGAGCTGGAGAGGCAGGTTCAGCTCGACCCCGACAACCGGCGCGAGCGGATCCTCCTGCCACGTGCTCTCGTAGCCGGCGCGCACCGTGAAATCGGGAAAGAACTCGCGGCGCGCAAGGCCGACCTCCGCCTCGCGCGCGCGGACCTCCGCCGCGAGCGCGCGCAGCTCGGGGCGGCGCTCGAGCGCCTCTGCGACCAGCGCCCGCGCGTCGAGATCGGTCGCGGGGCCCGGCTCGAGCTCGCGGGGCGCTGGCGGAAGGTCGAGCTCCGCACCGCGATGCAGCAGCAGGTTGATCCGTTCGGCGGCGATCCGACGCTCTGCGGCGAGCTCGCGCTCGCGATGCGAGAGCATCCCCTGCTCGGTCTCGGCGGCGAGCACGTCCTGCTGGGATCCCGTCCCCGCGGCATAGCGCGACAGTGCCACCCGGTGCGCCTCGTCGAGCAACGCCACGTGTTGCGCGTTGATCTCGAGCGCGCGCTCGGCGAGCCAGTACTCGTCGAAGAGAGTCGACGCGAGCGCCGCCAGCTTCACGCGCTCCGTTTCGAGCTCACTCTGCGCAGATTCGGCGTCCGCGAGCGCGCGCTCGCCGCGCAGCGCGAGCTTCCCCGGAAACGGCAGCGGCTGCGAGAGGGCGACGTCGTTCGCCGCGTGGACCTCGCTCGACCCGAACGACCACGGGCGGACGCTGTAGCCGAGCCTCGGATCGTCGAGCGCGGTGACCTGCGGATAGCGCGCGAGGGCAGCCCGCCACGCATAGCGCCCCGCGAGCAGCGTCGGGTTTCGCTCGAGCACCCGGCGGATCAGCTCCTGGCGTTCGAGGAACGGAGCGTCCTCGAAGACGCGATCGCCGGCGTCGGCCGGCGGCGCGGCCGCATCGGCGCGCTGCCAGTCGTCGCTCTGGTTCCGGTAACGAGTGGAGGAGGCGGTGGCACAGGCCGTGGCCGCGGCGAGAGCGAGCAGCAGAGCCGCTGCTCGTCCTCGCGCGGCACTCCACCGCGCGGTGTTCGCACGCATGCAGAGAGTCCTCGCGCACTGCGGGGGTCAGAACGGACCTGCCCGGAGGCGGGCGTCCGTCACTTCGAGCCGTGGAATCAGCCGGCGAGGATCAGATCCGCAGGACGACGGAGAGCCGCAGCGGCGAGCTGCGCAGCGCCAGATCGGCGGTGAAGCGAGGCGCACGAGCGTGCGGTGAGCCGGGCGCGCTCGGGCGAAGCGCGGTGACGACCGGCGGCGGGGTCTGCTCGCTCGAGCGCTTCGCCGGCGCCGCGAACGGCGCCACGTCGCAGCACGACGCCGCGGCCAGCGACACGCAGGACATCGCTCCCGGCTCGCACGGAGCGTCCGCAGACGACATCTCGCACGGCGCGCACGCAGCGCTCGCGAGCACCCCGAGCGCAGGCGCCGTGACGAACACGATCGCGAGGGCGAGGACTGCGATGCGGGCCTTCATACTCATGGAGCGTTACCAGGCGTCCTGCCCTGCGTCAAATCCAGGTTCTAAGCGAAGCTGCTGAACACACCCTTCAGGAAGTCCTCTTCGGTGACGCCGAACTTCGCGCCGAAGCTGTGGCGCTCGTCGATCGCGCGGTAGAGCTGGCGCAGCAGCTCGCGAAAAGTCTCGCGGACGCCCTCGCCCTTGGTGGCGACCGCGGGGTAGGTCGCCACCTGGCCCCACGCCTCCTTGATCTCGTCGAGCGGTTTCACGTCCAGCAGGTCGCGCTTATTGAACTGGACCACCTTCGGTATCTTGTCGAAGTCGATGCCGTTGCTCTTGAGGTTCGCCTCCATGTCGCGCCAGGAGTAGGCATTGGCCGAGGCGCTCGAGCGCTGTGAATCGGCGACGAACACGACCGCGTCGGCGCCCGAGAGCACCACCTTGCGGGTCGACTTGTGCATCACCTGACCGGGAACGGTGAAGAGCTTGAGCTTCACCGAGAAGCCGTTCGCGGTGCCGAACTCGATCGGCAGGAAGTCGAAGTAGAGCGTGCGGTCACCGGTGGTGTCGAGCGTCAGCATCTTGCCGCGCGACCCGGTGTCGGCCAGCTGGTGGAGCATCTGCAGGTTGGTCGTCTTGCCGGAGAGCGCAGGCCCGTAATAGACCACCTTGATGGTGATCTCGCGCTCCGCCATGTTGATCTGAACCATGCGCTGACGCGCCCCCCGCCGGAGAGACCTCTGGGGACTCATCGGCGGGTTGCGCCCGGACATGTAGGCGTTGCGCGCGTTCTAGTCGGAGCGGAATGTGTCCAGCAGCGCACGAGCGGCGCGCGCGGGAGTGGTCTCTAGCGCCAGCACCTCCGCCTCGAGCGCCGCGATCCGCGCGGCGACCTCCGGATGGCTCCGGAACGCCCGGCGCAGGCCCTCCTCGACCAGCGTCCAGAGCCACGCCCGGGTCTGCTCGCGGCGGCGCGCCGCGGTCTCGCCGGTCGCGCGCAGCGCGTCGCGGTGGGCGAGCACCATCTGCCAGACCGCATCGACACCGTCGCCGGTCCGGCTGCTGACGCACGACACGCGCGGGCGCCAGGTTGGGGACAGCGGCCGCAACAGCGAGAGCGCCCGCTCGTACTCCTGCCGCGCGCGCTCCGCGAGCGCCGCGCTGTCGCCGTCGGCCTTGTTCACCACCAGGCCGTCGGCCAGCTCGAGCACGCCCTTCTTGATGCCCTGGAGCTCGTCGCCCGAGCCCGGCTGGAGCAGCACCAGGAAGAAATCGACCATGCCCGCCACCGTCACCTCGGACTGGCCGATGCCGACCGTCTCGACGATCACGACGTCGTAGCCCGCCGCCTCGCACACGAGCATCGACTCGCGCGTGCGCTGCGCAACGCCGCCCAGTGTGCCACCGGACGGCGACGGGCGGATGAACGCCTCGTCGCGCTGCGCGAGCCGCTCCATGCGCGTCTTGTCGCCGAGGATGCTGCCGCCCGTGACGGGGCTGCTTGGATCCACCGCCAGCACCGCCACCCGCTTCCCCTGCGCGATCAGCCACATCCCGAGCGCCTCGATGAAGGTGCTCTTGCCCACGCCCGGCGGCCCGGTGATGCCCAGGCGCACGGCGCCGCCCGTCGAGGGCAGGAGCTCCTCGAGCAGGGCGCGCCCGGCGG
>CAZPNB010000490.1:0-6414 GCA_964587305.1 uncultured Spirochaetales bacterium
AAGGGCGATATGGGAGGCTACGCGATCTTCGGCATGAATTCCAAAACCGCTCGGCGATATGTCTGTCAGAATATTGTCGGCGGCGGCTGGGGCGGGCGTCCCTTCGAGGACGGCGTGTCGTCGGCGGTTTCCATGTGCCAAGGCGATGTCAAGAACACGCCGATCGAATTGCAAGAACTCTATTATCCATTACTCTACGAATGCCATGAGCTGCGCACCGACAGCGGCGGCGCCGGCAAATTTCGCGGCGGCAACGGCGTCGAACTGAGAGTGCGGGCGCTAGAAAATTGTTTCTTGAGCCGCAACACCGACCGTATCAAGTGTCCGCCCTGGGGTTTATTAGGCGGCGCCGAGGGGGCGGTCAACGAAACGCGCATCCAACGCAACGGCAATGAAGAAGTGCTGCCGGGAAAATTCAGCCACTTGCAGGTTCACCCCGGCGAGACCGTGACGTTTTTCACCGCCGGGGGCGGTGGCTACGGCGATCCGGCTGAGCGCAATGTTGCGGCGGTAAAGCGGGACGTGGACTTGGGTTATGTTTCCAGAGCGAAAGCTGAACGAGATTGCCCCGCGGCATTTGGCCGCAAGATGTGAGCGTCCCCTCAACCAAAAGAAGGGAAGAGGATTTAACCACAAAGGGCCTAGCGCGGCAGAGCCGCAAACGAAAACCGAAAGATGTCCCGCAAAGGCGCCAAGGCGCAAAGGTAGGAAAAGAGGAAGAAGGACACGAAGGTTTTCGTAGGGTGCGCTTCGCGCACCGCCCTGCGGCTCAAAGCCTCCTGGCGGCGTGCCGGTGAGTCTCGGAATATCTCGCGCAAAGAACGCAAAGTACGCAAAGTCGGAAGGGGACTGGCTACTTTTTGCTCTGCAAAAAGTTGCCTGTCCCCTTTGGGATCGGAAAATTTGCGCGCGCTGCGGAAACTTTCAACTATGGTAATAGCAATACAAAGGTCACATAGAAAGAAGATTCGGAATCGAAGTTTGGCCGCACCCTTCGACGGACTCAGGGCGATCGGGAGGCATAAGGATGGAAAATAGAAATGAATATACAAGAGGGCGGGTTTTAAACCTGCCCTCTTGGCTCAATCGGATCTCTAAGCGCGCTGCCGGTGTTTTCCGAAGCAATAGGCATCGATCACGATGTTCGCCTCGCGGTCAAAATATTCCGCTTTACAGTCAGGGCAGATTTCACGCTCCACGTCGGGAACGATGACCACGCGGCCCTTCACCTTTGCCCGGAAAGATTTCCGCACGCGTTTTATGCCGCGGCTACCACAGTTCGGACAGCGTCTAAGTTCTAGCGTTTTCATATCGACCGTGCAAGTCCGCCAGTTGCCCAATCAGGTGAGTTCGTGCCAGGGGAAAATCATTTCATCTGGTAAGCGAGCTTGTGGGGTCCAAAGGTGAGAAATACTATGGCTCGGTCCGGCAATTCCTCGCAAAAGCAGTATTGACAGTCCTTAACTTTTCGACATTCCTCGCAAATAACAAAGATAATCCTGAAGTTGCGGTCAGTGCGTGCGCTGCGGCAGCCTCTGAGGTTCAGGCCCCTCCCTAGATCCCCAGAGGCTCAGTATTATGATAGGGATTACGAATGATCTGGCTGACCTTGCGCTCCAAGCGGTTCCGAATGTGAGGATAAACATTCAGATTCTTCCGAAAACGCTCCTCGTAAAAGTCTGCGTACTCAGCCACCAAGGACCTTTGAGCGAGGATAGAGTTTTACCCGCCCTTGTTTCTTCCGGCGGGCTATTTCCACCAGGTCTCGATAAAGGAGAGACCCCTTTTCAATGGCACTGTCACCATTCTTCTTCCGGACTATGCGGGATAACTCCTGACGGACTACTTTACGCCCTACTCGCTCTAGCTTATCTAGGCTCAGTTCTACCGCTATGCTGTTCCTCATCTCAGATTCCCTCTTTTGCCCTTTACGATAACATGATCTAGCAACGGCAAAAAGAGGGCACGACCCTCAATGGAAAGGATTGGCCAGGGAATAGTGCCGAAGTCCAGACCCACGGTCTTAAATCTCCGAAAAAAATCGCCTTAATCTCCGTTAGGCAAAGCGGAGTAGAAAAAAGACCCCCGACCCCATTAATCGTTTGTCGTCTCTTTGCTATCGCGCCATGGGCAGCCCCGCACGCGGGTGCGGGGCTGCTGGTGTATGCATCAGTTCTCTCTTGACCGTTGCTATTTCCCCAACTTCGATGTCGCGATCGCCGAGTTGTTGGCCGTGTTCGGATCCAACATGGTGCTGCTCACCGTTGCGGTGTTCGTGACATTCCGAAAACGTTTGCGTCCCCTTTTCTCCGGGCCGCAGCTCACTACAGTAAACCTTGGCATGCTCCTTCAGCGGTGTTATTAAGCTCGTTGGACTCCGCAACCGCGCCAAACGTGCTTCCGATTTTGGCGTCAACGAGGATTTGGAATTTACAGACATTATTATCGCCTTGGCCAAAAAAGTTACCAAAGCAGCCGTCGGGAATGTCAATCGCCAGATCAGTCCCGGTGAAGCCGGCCAATTGAACCGTGGGGACGAATAGAGGCCCCGGGGCAGAAGCGGCTCTGAACTGGACCAGGGTCTCCGAGGGCCCTGCGGCTCCCCCGGCCTGATTATGCACTTGGACGTGCAGCTTGCCCTGGGCGTCAATCCGGCAAAAGCCTCCGCCCGGAAGCGGTAGCGGCACGAGATCAGGCGTTGTACAGGCTAACTCTAGACCGCTCACCCGCCTGATGAGGGCATCTAGCCGATTCAGTACCTCCGGGATACCGCCGATACCCGCACTTGCCGCCCCTGCTTTGGGGACAACGGTCCAGCCTACCGCGCTGATCACCGCGAGTATGACGATTGTTACGAGGGCTTTCCTGCCTTTCACCGTTTCTCTCCTAATGTTTTTCCCTTTAACTGAGTTGAACATAGAGCCTCCTTCATTTTGACGTGTCGGTTTTGTCTACAATTACGCAGCAGCGATTTAATTTAGAGTTCATCGCTGCGAGTTAGCCAGAACCCCGAAAGTAGCGAGGTGGACCGCGCCCTTGACGCTTCAGAGATGAGCTTGTACCAAGTACCTCCAATGCGTCGCGCCTGTGCTTATACATTTGCAGATCAGAAATCATTCGCGGCTCTTTCCCAGTCCACTCGCTCACACCTTACTTCTTCGCCTGGTCGCGCGGTACAGTAACGGTCGTCGTTTTCGTCGAGCTGTTCCCCGACGCGTCGGTGCACATGGCCGTGATCGTGTACACCCGGCCATTCCCCTTGCCGAAACGCTCTGCCCTAAGCTTCAGCCCGAGGTTTCCGGTGATTTCCCAGTCTGGCGCCGTGTCTCCGTCGCCTAGTCCATTGACCGGCTCATTGCTGCGCACTGAAGTAATGCGACACGAGGGGGCAGTGTCACAGCCGTCCGAGGCAGCGAGCGTCACATTCACTGGCACCATCTGGTGATTGGGCGGCCACAGAACAGTCGGGCTTGCGGCCAGGCTGCGGATGGACGGCGGTGTCTGATCGAGCACCCTAACCGTTGCTTGGCAGGACGCCGAGGCGCCCTTCTCGTCGGTCGCTGTGAGGGTAACTGAATTAAGTCCCAAGCCATACGGGCTCGGCGGTAATTGGGACAAAGTGATAGGGTCTCCGTCTGGATCAGATGAGCTGTTGTTCACAGAGACGCTTGCCTGGCAACTAGCGTTAGCTGGAACCGTCACATCCTGACACAGGGCGACGGGGGGATGATTAGCCGCTATCCCGACCCCGCCGGGATCGGAGATTTGCCCGTTGACTGCTCCATCGGCATCTCCCAGTCCTCCATCGGTAATCGTGAGCGTCAGCACGTTATCCCCATTGTCGCTACCGAGGAGTGAGGTGACATTGGTCCAAACTCCTCCGATCACCTTCCAGTACTGCGCCCCGGTCGGGACCCTCGCCGGGTAGGTGATCGTCACCGTCACGGTCTGGCCGGGCGTCAGGTTGCCGATCGTCCAGGTGAAGAAGCCGTACGGGAAGGTGAGCCCGGCGGGCTTGCCCGCGAGCGGCAAACTCGATTCCGGGATTGCGGTCAAAGCGAGGAAAACCCCCGCGTCGGTGGTGAACGTCACGACGCCGGCGCCGTTCGCCGCCGCCACGCTCGCCGTCGGCGAGCCCGATGGGACCCCAGTGGTATTGAGCAGCACCGACACGTCTGTGTTATTGCGGCCAACCGTGACGAGGTCGGGTTTGCCATCCTGGTTGAAGTCGCCCAAGGCGAGTGTCTGCCGCACGAAGTAGTCAAGATCCGTTCCATGCGCCTTGAAGGTCTCGGCGGCCGCGAACGCCCCGGTGCCGTCGCCCCGGTGAATCCCCACGTCCACGTCCCCGGAGTCGTCAGGGTTAGCGCTGATCACGGCAATGTCGAGCTTGCCGTCGTCGTCGAAGTCGGCGGTCACCATGTCGGAGATGTTCGCAACCGACGGGAAGCTGTGGGTTGGCGAAGCGAATTCAGGGATCGGAAAGCCGGGGACGTACATGGTGATCAAACCGTCGCCGGCCATCAGGATATCGTTCTGTTCGTCGCCGTCCACGTCCGCCAACGCGACGGCGCCAAAGCCCCCGAAGACCCCGAAGGGGCTGGCCCCACCATCGTACCGGGCCGCGTAGCTAAAGTCCGGCAGCACGCCAAGACCGACATAGCCGGTGATCGTCATGCCGACGCCGACCGCCTCGTCGCGCGGGGACTGCTCGCCGGGGAACGGCTGGTACGCACCCATCGCTATGTCGCCTGCGATCTGGCCGAAGCGTTGGTTGCCGAGCGCGTCCTCGAAAAAGTTGCAGATATAATCGGTCGGTCCAGCGAAGTCCAACGCGGTCTCGAGCTGCGCCACCTGCATGAAGCACAGCGTAGAAACCCCCTGTCCCGGCAGAAAAGTGGAAAACACCAGCGTCGGCCCGTTCATCGCGCCGAACCTAAGGGTGTCAATGATGGCACCTAAAACAACCGTCGTCTGCACTGCGCCAAGGTTACCCTGGCCGTCGCCGAGCATGCGGCCGATTTTGTTTCCCTCGCAGATGATCGCGACATCGAGGTGATTGTCAGTGCGCGGGTTGAACTGGCCGACCACGATGTGACTCGCATCGATGCATGTGTGGAAATCCTTGGGCGCGGCGAACGTGCCGTCGCCGTTGTTGAGGAGAACGTTGACGAGCCCCTGACCGGGCTCGGCGTAGCCCACGGCGACGATGTCCGGCCCGTTCTTACCATCGAGGTCGCCCACCGCCACGGAGTCGAGGCCAACGCTGACGACGAGCGGATAGTCCGTCCGCTCGAACGAGAAGGCGCCGGCTGCCGACGCCGGCGTAACGCTAAAGTCGCCAAGCGTAAAAGGAACGGCTGGGAGCATTAAGATCAGACTCGCCACCGCTATTTTTGCTAGAAATCTATGCATAAGGAGCATCCTTACTCATCGACAGGGTTGCCAAATTCTATCTATCGTCCAGCTTTTTGATAAAACCGCTCTTGTCCAGCTCTTCCACCGCAAATCAGAAATCATTCGCGTATCTTCCCTTGGCCACTTCGCTCACACCTTACTTTTTCGCCTGGTCGCGCGGTACGGTAATGGTCGTTGTTTTCGTTGAGCTGTTCTTAGCCGCGTCGGTGCATTCGGCCGTGATCGTGTACACCCGGCCATTCCCCTTGGCTGAACGCTCTGCTCTAAGCTTCAGCCCGAGGTCTCCGGTGATTTCCCAGTCTGGCGCCGTGTCGCCGTCGCCTAATCCATCGACCGGCTCGTTGCTGCTCACCGAAGTGATCTGGCACAAGGGGGCAGTGTCACAACCGTCCGACGCAGAGAGCGTCACATTCACTGGCACCATCTGGTGATTGGGCGGCCACAGAACATTCGGGCTTGCGCTCATGCTCTGGATGACTGGGGCTACAGTATCCACCACGTTCACAGTAAAGCTGCACGTGCTCTGATTGCCCGCCGCATCAGTCGCCGTACAGGTGTCGTTGGTATTACCCCGAGGAAAGGTGGAGCCTGAGGGTCGCGTGCAACTGGGCGTGATACCTGTGGAGCAGTTGTCCAAGGCTGTGGCACTGAAGGCTAGAGCAGCCCCATTGGGCCCAGTGCATTCTAGCGTCTGGGGCGCCGGGCAGTTAATAGACGGCAGTGTCTGATCGAGCACCCTAACCGTTGCTTGGCAGGACGCCGAGGCGCCCTTGTCGTCCATCACTGTGAGCATAACCAGATTAGATCCTAGGCCATATGGCCCAGCCGGGGATTGAGAGATGGCGAGAGCATCGCCATCCGGATCAGCAGAGCCGTTATTTACAGAGACGCTTGCCTGGCAACTAGCGTTGGCTGGAACCGTTACATCCTGGCACTGAGCTAGCGGCGGGCGGTTGGCGACTATGAAGGTGGTGGCAGCGCCTCCGAGACAGCTTG
>CAZPNB010000491.1:0-3821 GCA_964587305.1 uncultured Spirochaetales bacterium
TCGGCTCGCCCTCAGGCGGTGCACCGCGGGATGGGGCTCGTGGCCGACGTCTTCAACGAGCGCATCCTCGAGCAGCTCGAAGGCCGCAATGCGATCGGCCACGTGCGCTATTCCACGGCCGGCGGCAGCTCGCTGGTCAACGCCCAGCCGTTCTGCGCGACCACCGATGCCGGTCCGATCGCGATCGCTCACAACGGCAACATCGTCAACGCGTTTCCGATCCGCCGCGAGCTCGAGGGCCGGGGTGCGATCTTCAGCACGACGGCCGACAGCGAGGTGATCGTGCAGCTGCTCGCGCGCTCCCGCGAACAGCTGCCCGAGGAGCGGTTGATCGACTCGCTCTCGCGGCTCAAGGGCGCGTTCAGCCTGGTGATGATGACCTCCGACGCGCTGGTGGCGGCGCGCGATCCGCGCGGCTTCCGGCCGCTCTCACTCGGCCGGCTCGATGGCGGCTGGGTGGTGGCGAGCGAGACCTGCGCGCTCGACCTGATCGGCGCTAGTCACGAGCGCGACATCGAGCCCGGCGAGATGGTCGTGATTCGTCGCGGACGGCTTCGCAGCCTGCACCCGTTCCGCGTCGAGCGCGAGACCTTCTGCATCTTCGAGCACATCTATTTCGCGCGTCCCGACTCGAACCTCAACGGGCACAACGTCTACGACTTCCGCAAGGAGCTCGGTCGGACGCTGGCGCGCGAGCATCCGGTGGCCGCCGACGTGGTGGTACCGGTGCTCGATTCGGGTAATACCGCGGCGCTCGGCTACGCCGAGGAGTCCGGCATTCCGTACGAGCAGGCTCTGATCCGCAACCACTACGTGCGCCGGACGTTCATCGAACCGGCGCAGGCGATCCGTCACTTCGGCGTGAAGGTGAAGCACAACGCGGTGCGCGGCGTGCTCCAGGGCAAGCGCGTCGTGATGGTGGATGACTCGATCGTGCGCGGGACCACGCTCACGAAGATCGTCAGCATGATCCGCGGCGCAGGCGCCCGCGAGGTGCACCTCCGGGTCTCGTCGCCGCCGACGATCGGGCCGTGTCACTACGGCATCGACACGCCGACCCGCGAGGAGCTGATCGCCCACCAGCACAGCGTCGACGAGATCCGCGCGATCCTGGACGCCGACTCGCTGGGCTACCTGACGCTCGGTGGGTTGCGCCGCTGCGGCGAGCGTCTGAAGCACGGGTTCTGCGACGCCTGCTTCTCCGACGAGTATCCGGTGGCGCCCGTCGAGCAGGGCCCGCCGCCGCAGCTTTCGCTGTTCCGGGCGGTCGACGCCAACGATGCCTGACGCCGCGCGGGGCCGCCTCGATCGGAGCCAGCTCGAGCTCGCGGTGGACGACGGGCGCATCCACACCGTTGTCACCGCGTTTCCGGACCTGTTCGGGCGACTGGTCGGCAAGCGCATCAACGCCCGCTTCTTCCTCGATGCGGTGGCTTCCGGCGGAATGCACGTCTGCAACTATCTCCTGGCCTGCGACATGGAGATGGATCCTACGCCCGGCTATGCCTTTACCAGCTGGGACACCGGCTACGGCGACCTCCACGCGGTGCCGGACCTCTCCACGCTGCGGCGTGCGACGTGGCAGGACGGAACGGCGATCGTGCTGTGCGACGCGCTCGAGGAAGACGGCTCGCCGATCGAGATCTCGCCGCGCCGGATCCTGCAGCGTCAGCTCGCGCGTCTCGCGGCGCGCGGACTGCGCGCAAAGATGGGGAGCGAGCTCGAGTTCTTCCTGCTGCGCGACGACTATGCCACCGTTCACGCGAAGGGGTATCGCAACCTCGTCCCGACGCAGCACTACGCCGAGGACTATCACATCCTTTCCAGCACACGAGTCGAGGACGTGATCGGAGCGATCCGCGCGCAGGTCGACGCGTCGGGTATCGAAGTCGAGTTCAGCAAGGGTGAATGGTCGCCGGGTCAGCACGAGATCAACCTGCGCTACGCCGAAGCGCTCGAGATGGCCGACCGGCACGTCCTGTACAAGCTGGCGGCCAAGGAGATCGCCGCCCAGGCGGGTCGCGCGCTCACGTTCATGGCGAAATACGACGAGACGCTCGCCGGCAGCAGCCTGCACGTGCACGCGAGCCTGTGGACCGCCGCCGACGAGTCGGTCTTTGCCGGTGAGCGCGCGCTCGACGGCACGCCGGTGACCAGCTCGAACGAGTTCCGCCACTTCCTCGGAGGTCTCTTGTCCCACGCGCGCGAGGTCGCGCTGCTGTTCGCCCCCAATCCCAATTCCTACAAGCGCTATCGGGCCGGTACCTTCGCGCCGACTCGCATCGCGTGGAGCTACGACAACCGCACGGTCGGTTTCCGCGTGGTGGGCGAGGGGCCCACGCTGCGCGTCGAATGTCGGATCCCCGGCGCCGACGGGAACCCGTACCTGGTCTACGCCGCGCTGCTGGCGGCGGGGCTCGACGGCATCGAGAACGCCACCGAGCCGGGTCCCGCCTTCGCCGGCGATGCCTATGCCGCCCAGGGGCTGCCCCAGGTGCCGGCCAGCCTGCCCGAGGCGGCGCGTGCGTTCGAGGAGAGCGCGTTCGTGCGCGGGGCGTTCGGTGAGGAGGTGACGGCTCACCTGCTGCACTTCGCGCGCAGCGAGCAGCGCCAGCTGGACATGCGCGTCAGCGACGTCGAGCGCGCGCGCTACCTGGAGCGGATCTGACTCGATCGCGGTTCCCCGAGGGGGTCACGCCTGCCGGCGGTTGGGGCGCTGGTTCCGCCGAAAGCGAGGGGGCCGGAGTGCCGATAGCCACCGTGAAAGCAGTTTCGTCGCTGCGGAGCGGGAAAGGGCTCGCCGACATGGCCAGTCACCAGCAGGTACTCGAAGTCGAGTACGGCACGCCCGGTGTGTTCGCGCAGGACTACCAGGCCAATTTGTCGAATGGCGGCGTCTTCGTGGCGACGAAGCGCAGCTTCGAGCCGCGCGAGCACGTCGTGGTGCGCCTGCGTTTTTCGTGGTGCGATCGCGAGGTCGACTTCGACGGCGAGGTGGTGCACGTCGTTCCTCCCGAGCTGGCTGGCGTCGGCGGCAAGCCCGGCGTTGCCGTGCAGTTCCTCGATCCGCCCGGCGCGGTGCGCGACCGTCTGGCACCGCTGTGTGTCGAAGTCGGTCCACCGCCCGCGCCTCCACAGGGCGAGGAACGCTACGCGCCGCGCAAGGCGGTGCGGATTGCGGCGCGCATCGACTTCGCGGGCGGATCGATCCACGGGCGCACGCGCAACCTGTCGCGCAGCGGGGTGTTGATCAACCTGCAAGAGGGCTCCGTTCCGAGCGGTGCGAGGGTTCGCGTCGCGATGTGGCACCCGGCGACGCACGAGGAGCTGATCGTGGAAGGGACCGTCGTCCGGGAGATCAAGAGCGGAGACCGTGTCTCGGCGGTGGCCGTGCACTTCGATCCCGATGCGGCCCGCAGCGACACCGTCGAACGCTTCATCGAAGCCCTGCAAGGAGCCGAGCACACGCGTATGCTCGGCGGCATCTCCGGCCCGATCGCGGAGCTCGGCCCCCAGAGCATCGTGCAGATGTTCGCCACGGCTGCGCGCCGTGGAACTATCATCCTGCGCCGCGGTGAGGAGGAAGGACTGATCTGCTTCGACGGGGGCCTCTTGCGCACGGTTCGGGTCGGTGCGGTGACGGGGATGAAGGCGTTGATCCGGATGCTCGGCTGGCAGGACGGGACGTTCGAGTTCCACACCCGCATGGAGGACGTCGGCGCCGGCGAAGCGCCGTTTCCGCTGGAGGCGGCGGTGTTCGATGCGGTACGCCAGATCGACGAAGGAGAGCGCGTCAGCGCGTCGGCGTTCCCGCTGCAAGC
>CAZPNB010000492.1:0-10378 GCA_964587305.1 uncultured Spirochaetales bacterium
GTGGCTGTTCTGGGTCGCGCCGATCGCCGGCGCCATGCTCGGCGCGGTCGCGTATCGCTTCATCGGCAGCGAGGAGGATTGAGGCGGGCCGTCAGCGCTTCCGCCACGGATCGGCTTCGACCTCCACCCAGCCGTAGCTGATCGCGAGCAGCGACCAGCCCCCCTCGGTGACCTCGAGGTTGGTCAGATAGTCGGCGTTCTTGTCTTCGATGATCTCCGTGGCCGCCGCAAGACCACTGGGCTCGCCGCCCAGCGGAAGGAACAGAAGCCACAGCCGGCTGCTGCCCTCCTTGGTGCGCTCGAGCCGATCGTGCGGCTGGGTCAGCTCGACATTCCGGGTGGAGAACATCGTCACGCTCGCCACCTTCGACGAACAGCCTAACGCGACCGTCGACAGCAGCGACATGGACGCAAGCGCGAAGCTCTTGTGAACTCTCATCTCGAGACCTCCTCGCCGGACGGTACCCGGCGTCGCGCTTTCGATCCTACCACACGAACAGCAGGTCTATGTTGCGGGGGGGTGACGCAATGAGTTGGCGGTCGTAGAATCGCCGGACATCGAAAGAGAAGGGAAGGAGAGAGCCAATGAGCAGAGGATGGATCGCGACCATCGTGAGTGCTCAGGTCCTGCTCGGGGGCCTCTGCGCCGGCGTGCAGGCCGAAGTGTTCGTATATCCCGCAAAGGGACAGAGCCAGGACCAACAGGGAAAGGACGAATACGAATGCTCGAAGTGGGCGAAGTCGCAGAGCGGCGTCGATCCGAGCGCGCCGGCGCAAGCCAATCGCGGTGAACGGGTCGGTGGTACCGCAAGCGGCGCGGCCAAGGGTGCCTTGGTGGGCGCCGGGATCGGAGCGATCGCGGGTGATGCCGGCAAAGGCGCAGCGATCGGGGCTGTCGGGGGCGGTGTAGCCGGGCGGCGCGGCTCGATCAACCGAGAACAGCAAGGTGCGCAGCAGGAGCGCAACGCTTACGACCGCGCGTTTGCGGCCTGCGTTGAAGGGCGCGGTTACACGGCCAAGTAATCCGCACACCCGCCAACATCGTGGGACGGCTGGGGCTGTGAATTGCGAAACGACAGGAGAATGAGCATGTGGGGCCAGGCAAGCGGAACCGTGATTGCGAATCGAGTGATCGCGAGCACTCTGGCACTCGTGATGATCGGGGGGTGTGCGCTGACACGGCAGACCCGCTCGGTCGAGAAGAGCGGATTTCTCGGTGATTACTCCGACCTGCGCGAGGGAGAGTCAGAAGAGGCCCAGCTGGTCTACATCAACCCGGATGTTCGTTGGGCCGCTTACGACAAGATCGTGATCGACCCCGTGACGCTGTGGGCCGCGAGCGAGTCGAGTCTCGAAGGCGTTGCGCCCGAGGATCGGCAGCTTCTGGCCGACTACCTGGATGCATCTCTTCGCCACCATCTGCAGCAGGATTATCAGATCGTCGACCGGCCCGAGCCCGGCGCGCTGCGATTGCGTGTGGCGATCACCGACGCGAAGGGTGCCCATGCGGTAGCAAACACCGTGTCGAAGATCGTGCCTCAGCTGCGCCTGCTGACGACCGTCGGAGGACTTGCCACCGATACGCAGGTGCTGGTTGGGCGCGCTGGAGTGGAAGCGGAGGTGCTGGACTCGATCACCCACGAACGGCTGGCGGCGGCGGTGGATCGTCGCGCCGGCACCAAGGCGCTCCGCGGCGGCGTCTCGACCTGGTCCGATGTGCAGAACGCCTTCGACTACTGGTCGGAGAAATTGCGCACGCGCCTCGCGGAGCTGCGTGCGCAGTGACCAGAACGCGAGGTCTGGTCATCGGAGCAGCCGCCCAGCAGACGAACCAGACCTGCCGCGAGTGGAAGGGGTAGGGCGCCCCAACGGCGCCCTGCCCGCGACCAGTCAGCGGACGACTGTGATCTCGGTGCGGCGGTTCGCGCGCCGGCCCTCGGCGGTGGCGTTGTCGGCGGCCGGTTGGGCCTCGCCAAAGCCCTTCGACTCGAGCTGGCTCGCGGGGATCCCGGCGGAGATCAGGTAGCTGCGGGCTGCGTTCGCGCGCCGCTGGGAGAGCGACTGGTTGTAGGCATCCTCGCCCACCGAGTCGGTGTAACCGTCGATCTCGACTCGCAGATCCTCGTTCGCGCGCAGCACCTGCGCCACTTCGTCGAGCCCCTTCGCACCGGCAGCGTCGATCGCGCTGCTGTCGTTGTCGAAGAGCAGACCCTTTACGGTCCAGCAGCCGCGGCTGTCGACGGCCGCGGCATGCGGCGTTCCGGGGCAGAGGTCATTGGCGTCGATCACACCGTCGCCGTCGAGGTCGCCCGGCGCGGCGGCGACCGCGGGCAGCGCGCCGATGAAGACGTCGCGCTCGAACTGCTGGAGCGCCGCGACGGTGGTGACGCTGCCGGCCCGGCGGAAGCTGCCGCAGTCCGTGATCGCGGCGAGCCGGCGTAGGAACGCGGCGCCCTCCGGATCCGACCCGGTCTGCACGGTGTGGATACAGATCGTGCCGTCGTAGGACTCGCGAAGCCGCGCCACCGCATCTTGCGCGAGCTGCGGCTCGATGTCGCGGCCCACCGGGTCGGTGAGCAGGCCGTCGGTGTAGAGCACGATGGCAGTCCGGCCGCTCTTGCCCACCAGCTCATCAGCTACGTCCGCGATCACGGCGTGGATCGGAGTCCCCTCGCCGATATGCTGTACCTGCGCGGCATCCGCGACAACTTGCTTGCG
The DNA here is from genome assembly GCA_964587305.1 of uncultured Spirochaetales bacterium. Lineage (GTDB taxonomy): Bacteria > Myxococcota_A > UBA9160 > UBA9160 > SMWR01 > JAHEJV01. The sequence continues at coordinate 2,719 of CAZPNB010000492.1, forward strand.
ATCGAAGTCGGCGAGCGGAGCGACGGTGCGGTCGACGCCGCCGAAGGCGATCGAGCCCGCCTCGTAGTCGCCCTCAGGCATCGAGCGTGCGAACGACTCGATCAGCGTCTTCTGGTCGCGGAACAAGGTGCGCTCGTACACTGAGGTCGAGGCGTCGATCAGCACCACGAGCTGGTCGATCGCGACGGTCTCGCCGGCGCCGGGGACGAGCACCGGCGCCTTGATGGCCGGTACCGGCGGCGTGGCGCAGGCGAGGGCCAAGAGCGAGAGAGGGGCAACGATCGAACGGCGAAGCATGTAAGTGCTCTCCTGTTTAGCGATAGAACGGCGGCGCAATTCTAGCGCCCGCAGGAGGGCTTCGAAGAGCAAAATCGATCAACAACACATTGGTGGGGAATGGAGCGGCAGGCGCTGGGATCCGGGCCGAAGCGATTCTTGAAAACACAACCCGCTCGGAGAGTTAGAAGCGAGAGCGGACACAGAGATGGACGCTGCTTGCGGCCCGCCTTCGCCTGCATTGGCTCTATCGATCTGGCTCTCGATGGTTGGCGCCGGCACGGCGAGTGTGGATCCATACCGCGCGATGCGACTCACGCTCAGCATTCCGAGCTTCGGGCCATTCTTTCCGGCCGGCCGCCTCCACGAGGTGATCGGTCTCGCGCGCGGCGCCGAGGCCGCGGGCGTCGACACGGTGATCGTTCCCGACCACGTCGTGATGAGCGAGAACACCGGCGCGTACGAATGGGGGCCGTTTCCGTTTCCGATCGAGGTGCCGTGGCTCGAGCCGCTCACCGTGCTCGCCGCGATCGCCGGCGCGACCTCGCGCGTGCGGCTCGCGACCGGGATCCTGATCGCGCCGCTGCGCCCCGCGATCGTGCTGGCAAAGACGGCGGCCACACTCGATGTGCTCTCGCGCGGGCGGCTCGATCTGGGCGTCGGCGTCGGCTGGCAGCGCGAGGAGTTCGATGCGGCGGGCATCGCGTTCAACGAGCGCGCGCAGCGGCTCGACGACACGCTGGCGGCGTGCCGCGTGCTGTGGCGCGATTCGCCGGCCTCGTTCTCGTCCGAGACGGTGCGCTTCGAGAAGATCTGGTGCGAGCCGCGGCCGGTGCAGCCGGGCGGCGTGCCGGTCTGGTTCTCCGGCACGCTCCACCGGCGCAACGTCGAGCGGATCGTACGCTGGGGCGACGGCTGGATTCCGATCATGACCGCGACGCGCGCAGACCTTTCCGAAGGCGCGCTGCGCCTGGCCGACGCGTTCGCCAGCGCCGGGCGCGACGCCGGCGCGCTGAAGGTTCGCGGCGCGCTCGAGGTTCGACCCGGCACAGGCCAGCGCCCGGAGCTGGCGGCGACGCTGGCGGGCGCCCATGAGCTCGCCGCGGCGGGTGCCACCGACGTGCAGCTGCCGATGCTCGCGTTCGTGCGGCGCCCCGAGCAGCTCGAGGCGTTCTTTGGCGAGCTCGGCGAGCAGTGGGCGATCGTGTCGGGTCAGAGCAGGCGGGCTGGCGCGTGAAGACCCTCGTGATGGGCGGCACCCAGTTCAACGGGCTCGCGCTGGTGCGCGAGCTGGTGCGCACCGGCCACGACGTCGCGATCTGCAACCGCGGCGTGACGAAGGCGGTGCTCCCGCGCGAGGTCGAGCGGATCACCGCCGATCGCACCGATCCCGCCGCGCTGCGCGCCGCGCTGGCCGGGCGCGACTGGGACTGCGTGTTCGACATCAGTGGCTACCGGCCAGAGGACGCGGCGCTGATGAGCGACCTGCTGCGCGGCCGCACGGGACACTACCTCTTCGCCAGCTCCACGGTGATCTACGCGCCGAGCAACCTGTTGCCGATCACCGAGGATCATCCGCTCGACCGGAGCGAGCGGCAGAACGAGTACGGCCACAACAAGATCCTGTGCGAGGAGCACCTGCTCCGCGAGCACCGCGAGCGCGGCTTTCCGGCGACGATCGCCGCGTTCTCGATGGTGTTCGGCCCGAACAACATCATTCCCGATCGCGAGCAGCGCATGTTCGTGCGGCTCGCGCGCGGCCGCCCGGTGCTGATCCCGGGCGATGGCACCACGCTCGGCCAGATCGGCCACGTCGACGACGAGGCGCGCGCGCTGCGGATGATGGCCGGGAAGTCCGTCACGTTCGGCCGCCGCTACAACCTGACCGGCGGCGACCTGTACAGCGACGAGGGCTATGTCGATACCTTCGCCCGCGTCGTCGGAGTCGAGCCCGAGAAGCTGTTCATCCCGGCGCCGTGGATGGACGACCTGTACGCGGGCCGGGTGTCGCTCTCCGGCGGACGGATGCACGTGAACATCGACACCCGCACCGCGCGGCCCGATGACCGCGCCGCGGCGCTATTCGGCGTGCAGCGCATCTTGCAGCGACTCGCGCCCAACCTCCACCACTGGAACCGCAGCGTGTTGTTCTCGATCGACCGGTTGCGCCGGGACGTCGGCTGGGAGCCCGAGTACACGTTTCCGGCCGCCGTCGCGCAGACCTGGGAGTGGATGCGCCGAGAGGGTCTGGATCAGAGCCGCGACTTCGATTTCGGCTTCGAGGACGATCTGATCGCGCGGCTGCGCGGACAAGGAAGCGGGTAGAATCCGCTCCATGGCGGACCTGAGGGAGATCGAGGCGCGCATTACGGGCCCGGGAGGTCCGTTCGAGATCGTGCACGAGGACGTGCGCGGCGAGCGGCTGCCGGTGTTCAAGAACCGGTCGCGCTCGCTGCGCGCGCTGCTCGAAGGGTCGGTCGCCCACGGCGACAAGGAATACGTCGTGTGCGCCGGCGAGCGGATCTCGTTCGCGCAGCACTTCGCGCGCGCGTCGGCACTCGGCCACGCGTTGCGGCTGCGCTACGGCGTCGGGCCAGGCGATCGCGTCGCAATCCTCGCGGAGAATCGCCCGGAGTGGGTGCTCGCGTTCTGGGCGACCGTGAGCATCGGTGGGGTGGTCGCCGCGCTCAACGGCTGGTGGCAGACCGACGAGATCCGATACGGAATCGCAGACTCCGATCCGAAGCTGGTGATCGGCGACCGCAAGCGCCTCGCGCGGATCGCCGGTCGCGACGTTGGCGTGCCGGTGCTCGAGATCGAATCGGGCTTCGCGGAGCTCGAGGTGAGCGCCGTCGGCAAGCCTTTGCCCGACGTCGCGATCGCCGAGGACGACCCGGCGGTGATCCTCTACACGAGCGGCACGACCGGCCGCCCGAAGGGCGCCGTAAACACCCACCGCGGCATCTGCGGCTTCGTGTCGGTGAACACGTACCACGGCCTGAGAAGACTGATCTATGCCGCCGAGTCCGGGCGGACGTCCGGCAAGCCGCCCAGCTCGCCGACGATGCTCGTCACCGTGCCGCTGTTCCATCTCTCCGGCCTGTACGCCGGCTGCGTGACGATGCTCTCGGTCGGCGGGAAGGCCGTGTATCGGCCCGGCCGCTTCGACCCTGAGGATGTGCTGCGCCTGATCGAGCGCGAGCGTGTGACGGCGTGGAGCGCGCTCGGCAACATGCCCCACCGCGTGGTGTCGCATCCGGCCGTTGGCCGCTACGACACCTCGAGCCTGAATAACATCGGAGCGGGCGGCGGACCGACGAGCCCGGACATCCAGCGCCGGATGCGCGAGGTGTTCCCGGAGGGCGGCCGCGGCATGGGGCTCGGCTACGGGCTCTCCGAGTCGGTGACGGCCGTCGCGATGATCGCCGGCGACGAGCTGCTCGCGCACCCCACGTCGGTCGGGCGCGCGGTGGCCACCCATCAGATCGAGGTCCGAGATCCCGACGGGAAGCCGTTGCCCGACGGCGTCGAGGGCGAGATCTACATCCGCAGCGCCTATCTGATGACCGAGTACTGGCGCAAGCCGGAAGCGACGCGCGAGACGCTGCTTCCGGGTGGTTGGCTGCGCACCGGCGACATCGGCCACTTCGAGGACGGGCGGCTCTACATCAACTCCCGTGCACGCGACATGATCCTGCGCGGCGGCGAGAACATCTATCCGGTCGAGATCGAGCACCGGATCGAGGCGCACCGCGACGTCGCCGAGGCGGCGGTGCTCGGCGTCGATCACGAGGAGCTCGGCCAAGAGGTGAAGGCGATCGTCGTGCCGCGGGCCGGCGCGCGGATCGACACCGCCGCACTGGCGGCGTTCGTCGGCGAGACGCTCGCGGCCTACAAGGTGCCCGCCCACTGGGAGGTGCGCAGGGAGCCGCTGCCGCGCAACGCCGCGGGCAAAGTGCTCAAGAACGTGCTCGCGGGCGGCGCAGAGAATTCCTTCGTCGAGGAGTAGGCGCCCCGCGTGTATCCTGTTGGGATGAAGTGCGTGTTCCGCACGTCCGATCGCACGCGGGCGCATCTGTTGCGCGGTGCACTCGAGGCGGAGCAGGTCCCCGCGATCGTCGAGGGGGAGGACCTGTTCTCGCTGCAGGGCGAGCTGCCCGCCGGCGGCTGCGCCGAGTACCGCGTCAGCATCCTCGACGACGAGCAGCTGCCGCGCGCGGCGCTGCTCGCACGCCAGTGGCAGGGCGAGCGGAGCGAACCCGGCTCCGGGTCCGGTTGGGTGTGCCGCACCTGCGGCGAGCGGCACGAGCCCCACTTCGAGTCGTGCTGGAACTGCGGGAGCGGGGCGGAGCCGACCTAGTCTCGATCGAGGGGCGCGTGGTGGCTTCGGCGCCGCAGCGGCCACCGTGGGCTCAGGTGAGCTGTGCCGCCGGCGCGAACCAGCCGTGGAAGCCCAGCGGCAGCGCGTAGTCGAGCCGCGCGACGGCCAGCGGTCCGGCGTCGATCGCCTCCGCGTCGAAGACGCAAAGCTGCGACACGCCGCGCTCGAAGTCGAGAGAGCTGCCGACGAGCCAGCCGACGCCCTCGCTCGCCGCGTCCGAGCGCGGGACGAAGACGTGCTCCTCCGGGATGATGCCGGCTGGATAGCGCCAGCTCTGCACCGTCCCGGACTCGACGTCGCAGCGCTGGATCGCGTCGAAGAGCGGATGGCGCCCCGTCCCGTCACCGTGCTGCGCGAGCGAGTAGACGTACCGGTGGCGGCGTCCGATCCGTCGCGGATCGACGCGCGGGAACTCGCCATTGCCGCCGCCGCGCTCCTCGCGGACCGTTCCCCGGGCCGGATGCAACGTGACACGCACCGGTGTGGAGAATGCCTTTCGCCTCTCCCAGCGTCCCCACATCACGTCGCGCTGCTCCCGATACAGGATCGACGCGTCGTCATAGCAGAACGCGTCGAAGCGGATCGTGCCGTCCGCCTCCTCCCAGCCGTTGGCGAGGTGGAAGGCGAAGCAGGCCGGCATCTCGAGCCAGCGGCGCTGCGCCGGATCGGTCTTGTCGACCACGAGGATTCGCGTTGGCGCAGCCGGGTCCCAGCGGTGCCGCTCCAGGAAGTTCGTCGCCAGGGAGGTGGCGTCGTAGTGGAGCGGCGGCATCAGGAAGACCGCATGTCGCTCGGTGATCACGAAGTCGTGGACGTAGGCCGGTCGGTCGACCGGAATCGTCCAGACGCCGGCCAGCGCGCCGGTCGAGGAGATGCGATAGAGGACGAGGCTTTCGGCCCAGGGCACGCTTCCGAAGTTCCAGAGTGTTCCGTCAGGCTCGAGGCGCGGGTGCGCCGAGAACGGGACGCCCGCCGTTTCCGGCGACCAGACGTGCGGGCCGAGCGTCGCGAGCGTCGCCGGATCGAGCGCGTAGGCGTCGCCCGCCTCCCACAGTGCGAGCAGGCGTCCGGCGTGTGCGAGCACGCTGATGTTGGCGACATTCCCCTCCGCGGCGCTGGCCGGCGGCGGGACGTCGGGCCACGACGTGCCGAAGCCCGGCACCTGCGGCCTCCCGGCTGCGAGCTCCGACGCGCGCTTGCGCGTGGCCACGAAGCGCGCGCTGTGCTCAACGCGCCCGTGGCCGATCCGAAACGCCTGGACGAGGCCATCGCCGTCGAACCAGTGGTGGTAGCGGCGGCCGCCCACCTCGTGGCCGGCGGGCCCGTTGCGGTAGAGCGTGCCCGCGAGCGCGTCGGGCAGGCGCCCTGCGATCAGCTTCGCGGATGCGGCGAACGAGTCGCCTGGCGCCGCCGCGAAGCCGAGGAGCCACGGCTGTTTCGCCAGCGCGGTGCGGAACGCGTCGGCCACGGGATCTCCGGCGGCTTCGCCGAACAATGCGCGCGGCCAACCGGCCAACGTCGCCGCCGCCACCGCGCGCATCAGCAGGTCGCGCCGCGAGATCATTGGAGGTGGATCTCCAGCGCGACCGGCGCGTCGCCGACCGCGAACGACATCTTCTCGAACGACGGTGGACCAAAAGTTCCGCGCGCGTCGTTGCTGAATCCGAAGGGCTCTACCGGCATGCCGACGAGGTTGCGGTCGAGCTCCGAGTTGTCGTTGCGGTCGTGGAAGGCCGAGATCGCGTAGGTGCCCGCTGGCACGCCGCGAAACACGATCTCCACGCCATTCGGGCTCGCCGACACGAAGCTTCCGGCGAGCCGTCGGTCGGCGTCGAACGCGGCCTGATCCTCGAACAGGGCCACCCGGACCTTGCCCTCCGAGGACGCTACGCCGTGCAGACGGATCTCGACCTCACCGGCGACCGCTGCCGTCGCCACGAGTGTCAGCGCACTTGCGATCACGATCACGAACCTTTGCTTGCTCATCTCGACGAACCTCCTTGCTCGTTTTTTTCCGCGCGCATCGCGCGGATGATCTCGTCACACCAGTCCAGGTGCGCGCGGGCTTCCAGCTCGCCGTAGCGCAGCGTCATCAACCAATACGCCCGGTCCGGCGGCGCGACCTTCACGGCCTCGAGCCGTTGGCGGATCTCGGCGTAGTGCTCGAGCTTGCCGGCGAGCTGCCCGCGGAAGGTCTCGACCAGCCGCAGCGAGGCCTCGGAATCGGTGCGCGCGCCGAAGAAGAGCTTGAGCAGCAGCTCGTTGCGGTGCGGGCGCGCCTTCACCGGCTCGCGGAGCCAGCTCTCGAAGACGGTGCGCCCGCGCTCGGTGATCGCGTAGACGTGCCGCAGCCGGCCGCCGTCCGAGACCGTCTCGGCGCGGGTCGCCAGCCCCTCCTTTACCAGCTGGGCCAGGATCGGATAGATCCGGCCCGGGCTCTCGCTCCAGAAGTTCGAGATCGAGCCCGCGATCATCTGGCTCAAGTCGTATCCGGACATCGCGCCCCAGCTGAGGAAGCCGAGCAGCGCCTGTTGGGTCCGGTTCGGCTGCGACATCTCAATCTGATATATATCAGAATGAGGTATATGCGCGCAAGAGGCGAATCGGCTACGCCGAGCCCGGCTCCAGGTCGCCCGTCGCGCCGCCGCAGCCGATCAGCTGGCGGCGCAGCGCCTCGGCGCGTTCGCGGCGCCGGGTGCGCGCCGCGTCGCCGTCGCACAGCCGGTCGAGCACCGCCTGGCCCCATTCGATGTGGCGGTGCGTCTTGCGCGCGATCTCGTCGAGGATCTCGATCGTCGGCGCGTCGGAGATCTGGTCGGTCTCGCGCATGTGGGTCTCGTAGAGCTCCACGAGATGCGGCTTCAGCACGTCGAAGACGCCGACCAGCTTCTCGATCGTCTGATCGGGGCGCTCGGGCGCGGCGACCTCCTGGACGAAGGCTGCGAAGCCGGGGTTGCCGGCCTCGGATTGCGAGAGCGACTTCCGCCCGCAGCGCAGCTCGGG